>JBGTKH010000189.1:0-7960 GCA_041744735.1 Pirellulaceae bacterium
CGGCGAGCAACTTCCGCCGCGTACACCATCAACAACAGCCCAATCTGTTCGTAACGACCACGGTAACGGAGCCAAATACATGCGGTCTGTTCCGGCAAGCTCGCGGCCCAGGCACAAAGCCACTGGTAGTCCTCCTGATCCATCGCCAATTCCGCGACGGACCAAGGCTTGCCAAGAAGCCCACGACCCCGCCGACGTTCTTCAATGGCCTTTACGGCGCCTTCGATGGCGTTGAAGGGATTGGCGGTTGTAATGCGGCCGAAAACGTTCATGTCTAATCGAACGCCCCCGCGATATGAAGAGAACACCCAAACCGACGACCCCTCATGGTGAGTCACCGATAAAGGGACGTTCCCACCCTACCCACAATTCATGTAAAGTCAATCGGCTACCGCGTTGCGGAATCGAAGGGCAAAGTCTTTTCCAATGACATATTGGTGGGCGACGACAAGCTGACCGGTGTTCCGGCTTCCGCAGGAAGAGCTTGCCGGTGAAGCCGAGTCCTGGCCGAAGATCAAACTCTTGAAAATCCTGTTTGTCGCGGAGCGCGTCCTTGTACTGCGTCACGGTCTGCTTCAGCAGATACATTTTGATGGATTGAACTCGGGGCTTCTTACTCTTCTTCGCCATCATCTCCCTCACAGTTCTCCTCGGAAGGCGCGCTGGACAAGAGAGTCGAACAATAAGCCAGCTCCGCTACCACCTTCGTGCATTTGGAGAAATGATCGGTCAAATTCATCCGCCGTGCAAGCAGGGTTGCCATTGGTTTTCGAGGGGAGGAATTGTCATGGCGCGAGCACCTCGTAACCTCGTAAGGAAGTCAGCGACGAAACGGCGGTCGGGATATTTTACCGCGTCACGGCGTCAATCGCTGCGTGCGGCGAGCGGTTTTGTGCGGGGAGGAGGCGGTCTCGGGCCGGAACTTCGAGCATCGCCAGGCGCGGGTCCGCGAGCGGTTGGAGTTTCTCGCCCGGGGTCTCGGAGCAGTTCCGAGCGAAATGGTGACGTCGGTCCGATTGACACGGCGCAGGCGATCAGGACGATTTAAGGCATCACGTTCATTCCCACCGCCTTCGCCAGCGCGCGTTGCCGAACGTCAAAGGTGAAGAACTGTTTGGTGCCGAGATGCAACGCTAATGCGACGTGAAGAACGTCGAAGGAACGTGTTCCAAGCGTCTGGGAATTCGTGGCTGCCAACTGTACCGCAGATTGGAACACCCGATGCCATCTCACCGATTGACGCCGCAACGGTGCGGTGTGGATGGCCTGTTTCACCTGGAGCCAACAGGCGGTGACTTGCGCGGGATTCAGGAGGCCGCGAAAAACTTGAAGTGAAAAACCGTTGCGAATCTCCAGCCAATGCAGCGCGGTAAACGGCAGAGGGACGGCCTGCGAACTCAGCCACGCCTGGGCCGCCGCCGTGTTGACGTCTTGCCCGAAGTGGGAGACCAAAACGCTACTGTCCGCGTAGTGCGACATGGTGAATCAGCGGCCAGCTTCCTCCCGTTCCGACAAGACTGGATTCGGCAGCACCGTGTCGCCGAAAACTTCGCGACGCCAAGCCGACAAGTCGGGCCAGTCCACTCGTTGATCCCCTGACGCGGATGGTTCCGAACCGATGGGAGGCAACTCTTGCCCAGCGCGCAAGGCCAACTCGACCTGGCGGCGTTCGTTCGCGGGCAGGGTCCTGATTGCGGCGATGATTTCGGCGGCGTTCATACCGGTATCGTACCATGCAGTTGCATGGAAGTGGAGGTCGAAACGGCGGTCGGGATTTATCACTGCGTGCGGCGGGCGGTTTTGTGCGGGGAGGATGCGGTCTCGGGCCGGAACTTCGAGCATCGCACGGCGTGGGTCCGCGAGCGGTTGGAGTTTCTCGCCGGGGCGTTTTCGAGATTGGGTTTTCGACTTTCGCGTCGGGGTGTTCCGCTTCGCGGAGCCGACAGAGGGATGGCCCTTTTTTTGGAGCCATCCGACCACCATCACCGTGCTTCCCGGTAGCGATCCGCTACAATCGCTCGTAGAGCAACTGGCCGCCGACGTGATCCCCCCCACCCGCCGCGACCAGCGTCCCGACCGTGCCGACGAATCGAGAGGACGATCGCTACTGAGGCTCATTGGCTAAGTTGGTCCCCGCGAGTGCAAGAGTCGTACAAACTTGAGGACAGACCACACATGTCAAACTCAGCCAATGGAGCGAACCTTGGATTCGAAGCGGAACTTTGGAAAGCTGCCGATGCGCTGCGCTCCAACATGGACGCAGCAGAGATCAGCATCTTCGGCCAAGAGTCGAACCATACCACCTGGAAGTTGGCCCGGATGAACCTCGGTATTCGCGGCATCGACTGCAATCTCGGCAAGGAACACGCCGACAGCTTCCACCGCGACCTGCACCCCGACCTCAAGGCGGACTATGTGCTCGCCAACCCGCCGTTCAACGACAGTGACTGGCGCGGCGAGTTGCTCAAGGACGACAAACGCTGGAAGTACGGCACGCCGCCGGCCGGCAACGCCAACTACGCCTGGGTGCAGCATTTCATCCACCACCTCGCCCCGACCGGGTTGGCCGGCTTCGTCCTGGCCAACGGATCGATGTCCTCCAACCAGTCCGGCGAAGGGGACATTCGCAAGGCGATCATCGAAGCCGACCTGGTCGATTGCATGGTGGCACTGCCCGGCCAGCTCTTTTACAGCACGCAGATTCCCGTCTGCCTCTGGTTCCTGGCCCGCGACAAGAAGAACGGCCGGTTCAAGGATCGGCGCGGCAAGGTGCTGTTCATCGATGCCCGCAAGCTGGGGACGCTAATCGACCGCGTGCATCGCGAGCTCTCGGACGATGACATCGCCAAGATCGCCGACACCTACCACGCCTGGCGCGGCGACAAGGGGTTGAAGAATGCTCGGCGCGGGTCTCCCGACCCCGCCGAAACGGCCGACCGTAGGTCTCAAGGCAGAAAGGGAGACCTGCGGTCCGGCAAGATGGCTCGGTCAGAGACCGGCCACAGCGCGGAGACCGGCCACAGCGCGGAGACCGGCCACAGCGCAGAGACCGGCCACAGCGCAGAGACCGGCCACAACGCGGAGACCGGCCACAACGAGTACGAGGACATCGCCGGCTTCTGCAAGAGTGCCACGCTCGACGACATCCGCCAGCACGGCCACATTCTCACGCCCGGCCGCTACGTCGGCGCGGCCGAGGTCGAAGACGACGGCGAGCCGTTCGAGGACAAGATGGCCCGCCTGACCGCCGATCTCCGCGAGCAGACGAAGCAGTCCGCCAAGCTGGACAAACTCATCTGGGCCAACCTGGAGGAAATCGCCTATGGCAAATGAACTCGTTCCACTGCCGCCCGAGGGGCAAATCCTGATCTACGGGGATGGCGGCTTAAACCTGCAAGTGCGGCTCGACGGCCAGACTGTCTGGCTGACGCAGCGGCTCATCGCCGAACTGTTTCAGGTCACGGTTCCCAACGTAAATCAGCATTTGAAAAGCATTTACGAAGATGGCGAACTCCAGCAGGAGGCAACTATTAAGCGTTACTTAATAGTTCAAACTGAAGGCCCCCGCCAGGTCTCCCGGCTCGTCGATCACTACAACCTCGACGCCATCCTCGCCGTCGGCTACCGCGTCCGTTCGCCGCGCGGCACCGCATTCCGCCGGTGGGCCACCGCGCGCCTCTCCGAACTGCTGGTCAAGGGCTTCACCCTCGACGACGAACGGATCAAGGCCGGCCGCACCCTCGGCGACGACTACTTCGAGGAACTGCTCGCCCGCATCCGCGACATCCGGTCATCCGAGCGGATGTTCTGGCAGAAGGTCCTCGACATCTACGCCACGAGCATCGATTACGATGGCAACGCCGAAGCCTCGCAACTGTTCTTCAAAACCGTGCAGAACAAGATGCACTGGGCCGCTCACGGCCAAACCGCGGCGGAGGTGATCGCCGCCCGCGCCGATGCCGGCAAACACCACATGGGATTGACGACTTGGAAGAACGCCCCCGCCGGGCCCATTCGCAAAGGCGACGTGAGCATTGCCAAGAACTACCTGAACGCGGAAGAAATCGAGGCCCTGAACCTGATCGTGTCCGCGTACCTGGAATTCGCGGAAGTGCGGGCGAAAAGCAAACAACCAATGTACATGCGGGGCTGGATCGCCAAACTCGACGACTTCTTGAAACTCTCCGACCGCGAGATTCTCAACCACGCGGGCAAGATCTCGCACGAGACGGCCAAGCTCAAGGCCGAGGCGGAGTTCGAGACGTTCCGCGACGCCCAGGCCGCCTTGCCGCAACCGGTGGATCAGCACTTCGCCGACGCCATCGACGAGCTCAAGAAGATCGAAGTCGAGGCGAAGAAAAAGAAACCCGGCCGCAAGAAGAAAGGCGACGAACGATGAGGCACCTAACCGCCGTATTCCGCGAGCAGACCCAGCAGCACGACAAGCTCGACGCTGACCGCAACAGCAGCGCGGGCGGGTGGCATGCCGGCGGCGTTGCGTCGGCATGCTGGACCTAAATTGCATGGCGACCCAAAGCGGACGCCATGCCACCCGTCCGGAAGATTGCCAAACCAGCCTCGCGAGTCGGAACACGGCCACCTGCCGTTCGGCTAGAACCACACCGGGTCGGAGTTCTCCCCGAGCTCTTCCAATGCCTTTCTTACTTCTTCGGGCGCCTCGTTATGCAACTGCTTCAACGTCGTGAGAAAACGGCTGATCTCCTCCTCACCCAATCGATACTCGCGAGTGGGCGGGGTGTCCAGTGTCGTTGTTGCTCCGGTGGCGAACTTGAAGTTGACCTGAGGGATCGTCAGTTTTTCCTTGATGAACTGGCAGGCCTCGTTCAGGTCCATGAGGATGTTGTCGGATTGCAAAGTCACGGTCGCCGACAGCTTCAGCTTGGGATTCCTTTTTTGGATGCCGACGCAAAAGGCATGCACGAGGTCCGGGCGGCTGTGGGGAGTTTTGGGGAGGACTCGGAGTTGAAGATTTCGGATCTTGTCGTCCAGGATTTCGGTCCCGTCCACTGAGATCGTCACCCAGTCGGCACAGGTGGCGATCGCCTCCAGAACGTCCGCGGTCTCTTGCTCCGTTTTGTCAACGATGCCGTTCGTCAACAACCCGATCCGCAAGCCGGCGCGACGCGCTGACCGGAGGAGTTCGGCAATGTCGGATCGCACGAGCGGCTCGCCACCGGAAAAGATGGCTGTCTTCACGCCGAACCGGCCCAAGTCGGTGAAGACGTCCTTCCACGCGCCCGAATTCAACTCCTCGTTCTCGCGCTGCTCTCTCCAGTGGTCACACATTCTGCAATGGGTGCTACAGCGTGAACTGACTTGCATCTGCACGCAGACGGGGGCAGGGACCTCAGTAAACTTACCCTTGCGGATGCACTCAAGGTAGGGAGCCATCGAGGACAAGTAGCTCTGCGCACTTGCGTTAATGTCTTGCAGGGCGACATGTCTGGAAAAGTCAGCGGATTCCTCAGCGCTATCGCCAATCTTTACGTCAATTGTGAACCACAGTTCCGCACAAGTAATTCCGTCCAAAATCAACAGATCCGATTTGTACAGGCAGATATGCGGGTCGGTCCCGTTCCGGCCCTCTTCCAGCTTCAGCAACTCCTGGAAATAGGGAAGGACCGTCAAGAGGCGACTTCGACTCCCAGGTGCTGGGATCCAGCCCAGCCTTCTTCAAGGTGGCTTCATCGACCAGCATGGAGTCCGGGATGGCGTCCTGACACAGCCGCGATGCAAGATCGACCTGCTTCCCGATCAGATCGTTCGCGCCTTCCGTAAACCGCCTGCACTGACCCGAGGTGATCCCAACCCGAATGTGGATGGGCGGACCGTCAAAGCGATAGTTGAGCCTGTCGATGGTCTGGATGATTTTCACCGCATCCCGCAGAGCTCGTAACGGCTGTCTAGAGGGTTGATCGGGATCGATCGCGTAACCGATCATAGCCCCGTCGCCGGTGAATTTCAGCATGTTGCTATGTTCCGCCACCTGATGAATCACCCGGTATAACCGGGAAATGATTTTGCTAACCTCTCTCTCATCCGTGCGGTACTTGATCTCGGTAGACCCCTGCATGTCCACGAACATGACAACCCATTGATCGCTCATCGCAGAACCTCCGACCAGTTCGGCCAGCTCTCAGCACCAACTACGGTGAACGCGCCGAGAACAGCATGTGGCGGCAGAGACACCTATCCACCCGACAAACAGGCACGGGCCGCCGAGCTAGTCTTGGAACAGGCAGAAGTGATGTATTCCACGCATGCCGAGGATGGCGGCGGGTAAAAGGGGCCATCCACCTTCTTGTATTTGGAGAAATGATCGGTTGAATTCTTCCACCGTGCAAGCAGGGTTGCAATTGGTTTTCGAGGGGCGAAATTGTCATGGCGCGAGCACCTCGTAAGGAAGTCATCGACGAAACGGCGGTCGGGATTTTTTACCGTGTCACTGCGCCAAGCGCTGCGGGCGGCGAGCGGTTTTGTGCGGGGAGGATGCGGTCTCGGGCCGGAACTTCGAGCATCGCCAGGCGTGGGTCCGCGAGCGGTTGGAGTTTCTCGCCGGGATGTTTTCGAGATTGGGTTTTCGACTTTCGCGTCGGGGCGTTCCGCTTCGCGGAGCCGACAGTGGCCGATCACAGCACATTCAAAATGCTCACGGCGGATGCGCTCAGCGAAGCGGAAGATAAATCACTTGGCCTTCCCATTCGCCCGCGCTACTGCACTCGACCACCGGTGGGATCGAAGCGTTTTTCGTGGACCTGCTGCACGGCGGCAGACTGGCTCGCACTTCGCCCACGTATTCGTCCACGGCTGGCTTTTGTCGCAGGTAGAAACCAATCACGGCAGACACGTCCGCCAGGGCTCGCCGGCGCCGTAGCACAGATGTCCGCCAGGTCGGCGATGAAGGGTTGGCTCGTCACACGTCACCCGAATTCTTGGCTGTGACAAAGCACTATCATGACTGGAACGTCGATCGTTTGGGTTGCCACCGCTTTGTCGTCGTCGGCTCCAGTGGCGGTCGACAGAAAGCCGCTCTCGCCACCCTGATTCCACTCGGCCGCCCACCCCGGCCGTTGTTGTGTAGTTCCGGCCGTCGAGAATTTTAAGAAAATTTCACTTCCGGCGCCCGATTTGTTTACGAAATGTCGATTAGTATAGAAGGAAGAGAAATGCTAAACTGCCGCGGCGAAGCGACTGGCGGGTGGCTCGGGCGGCTGTCATTTGGAAGCACATATGAAGAGGACTCACGAATTTCAAATCGAAATCCCGGCGGAACATCGGGAAATTCGAGCGGTGCAGGAGCGCGTGGCGGCGGCACTGGACGACTTGCAATACTCCAGTACAGACAAGTTCAGCGTGCGGTTGGCGCTGGAAGAGGCACTGGTGAACGCCATCGAGCACGGCAATCGGTCTGATCCCGCCAAACTTGTGCGCATTCGCTGCTGTGCGAATCGGCAGAAGATCCGTTTGGAAGTGGAAGATCTTGGCTGGGGCTTTTGCCGCGAACAAGTGCCGTGCCCAACGCTCGACGAAAACCTCGAAAGACCCAACGGCCGCGGCATCAAGTTGATGCGCGAACTGATGAACTTGCTGGAGTTCAACGAGCGCGGCAATCTGGTCGTCATGGAAAAACATCGCCAGCCGCAACTTGCCCCGGCCGACGGTTAGGCATGATGATCAGAGGCGAAGGCACGTTTTCGGAATCGTGCAGCCGAAGGTAGAAGTGGCCGATTCCGGCGGTCCCCAACATCAAAGTCAAGTTCTCTAAGCCGCGGCCAATTCCGCAGGGCCATGGCATCGACCCTCGTTCCATGCGTTCGATGCCGTCGCGTCCTATGGACTCAGCAATTTCACGCAAATCGGTCCGATTCAGAACGTCGGCCGCCAGAATCATCAATTCCGTGTTGCCAGTCACACCGTGGCACAAACAGTAATCGTCGTC
>JBGTKH010000190.1:0-12288 GCA_041744735.1 Pirellulaceae bacterium
CACCGAGCGCGCTTAGGCGACGAAGTGACCGTCGTTGCGAGCCGTGGCGGTTACGTGCCGCAGGCTCACGTTGAAAAACGATCAACCCAGGGGAATCCGCGAGTCCATCGAATGTGGACGCCGCGGTTTGGGAAACGTAAGTTGTTCCAACGGCTGATCGACTATGGTGCTTTCTACACCTTCGCCGCAGGACGCATGGTCACGCTACCGCGACAAGATTTGATCATCTTACTGACCCTGCCGCCGTTCATCGGTTGGACCGGCGTGTTGCATCAGATCCTTCACCGTCGAACCAAGCTGTTGTTGTGGAATATGGATTGTTATCCCGAGGCCATTGTGAGAGCAGGCCTGCTCAAGCGCAATGGCATTGCGGACCGGACAATGCGGGCCATGAACCATGCCTTATTCCGGCAGGTTGATCACGTAGTCTGTTTGGACGACGCGATGGTTCAACTGCTGGACTCGCAGTATGGAGTTTGCAAATCTATGCCCGTGACCGTGATTCCGAACTGGGAACCGGAGTCAATTGTGGCCCTTGACGCCAGCCATCCTCGACGACCGCCGGCAGTCGCATGGGGCTTGTCCGACCGCTTCGTCGTGGTTTATTCGGGCAACGCAGGCTTCGGTCATTGTTTCAAGTCCGTGATCGAAGCTGCCCGCCGATTGCGCCATGATCCGGTAACGTTCTTGTTTCTGGGCGGCGGCAATCAATGGCCGTGGCTCGAAGCCCAAAAGAGACAATATCGGTTGGACCAATTGCACCTTCAAAGCTATCTGCCCTGCAAAGAACAAGCCGTGGCTGTCATGAAAACGGCCGATTTCGCGCTCATCACGTTGAAAGACGAAATGCTGGGCGTGATGAGTCCCAGCAAACTGCATTCAAACCTTGCGGCCGGGTTACCGATCCTTTATGTCGGCCCACCGGGCAGCAACGTCGATGTCGCGATTCGGCGCTTTCAATGCGGCGTTAGTTATCGACACGGCGATGTCGACGGCATCGTCAATGCTGTGCGAAGCGCACTGAACCAAAGCGAGCAGCATCATATGATGAAGCAGAGGGCGCGCGCCGCCTTCGAACAAGCCTACTGCGACACCGTGACCTTGCCGCAATTTGATCGCGTGATTGACAAACTGTTCGCGCCGCGGGTATGCCACGTACAGGACCTATCGCAGGGGCGATCGCTGCGCCGGGCCGCATGAGGACTTCGGCGATGACCAACAAGCAAGTACTGATAACCGGCGCCAGTGGCTTTGTCGGCCGGCACCTCTGCCAGTACCTGGTCGAATGTGGCTGGCGCGTACGCGCGGTTGTTCGGTCAGCGGCCATGCATCACGCGCTGCCGGCCACCGTCGATGGCGTGGTGGTTCCCGATATCACGGGTACAGTTGACTGGCACCCCTTGCTCCGCGATACAAGTGCCGTGGTTCATTTGGTCGGACGAACGCACGGGCTGCGCAAACACGGCGCCGATCCGCGCGAGGCTTACCAACGGATCAATGTCGACGCCACTCGGCAATTGGTTCGTGCGTGCGGCGAGACAGGGTTGGGCCGGTTTGTATTCCTGAGTTCAATCAAGGTGGTCGGCAAGGGAGCGGCCGAGGAGTACACGGAAACGACACCATGCCGTCCGGCGGATGAATACGGGAAGACCAAATGGGAGGCAGAAAAACTGGTAGGTGACGTTGGCCGCCACATGGGGCTCGCCACGGTCATCCTACGTCCGCCGCTGGTTTATGGACCGCACGTCATAGGCAATTTCCTGCGGCTACTCGCGCTAACTCGGCGACGACTACCGTTGCCGCTGGGCGCCGTACGGAACGCGCGCAGTTTGGTGTTTGTGGGCAATTTGGTCTCGGCGGTTCGCCGCGTCTTGGAGCATCCGGCGGCGGCCGGGGAAGTTTTTCATGTGGCCGACGACACTCCCCTGTCGACCCGTGATCTGCTGCACAAGCTTTCGACTCTGCAAGGCCATTCGCCGTGGTTGCTGCCTGTGCCGGTGTCACTGCTGCGGTTGACCGCAGCGCTGCTGGGCCACGGCTTGGACGTGGCCAGGTTGGTGGACTCGTTGACGGTCTCGACACAAAAGCTTCGCGACAAGATTGGTTGGGATCCCGCCTTCACCAGCGACGAAGGTCTGCGGCAAACCGTACAGTGGTTTTCAGCCCTCGAAGGCAATCACGGGGCGGTACCGATCGAGGAGCGTTCTGCGTAACGGAGACACATTTAATGAACGAAAACGGCGCGTGGCGTGAGAGAGAAAGCGACGATGAATTGCCGCACCCCAAAAGTGTAAACAAAGTGAGCACCAGGAAGACATCGAACCCTCGCTGGCGGGCCAAATTGTTGTTGCTTGGCGCTAGTTTGTTGTTGGCGCTTACGTCGGCCGAGGTAGCGCTGCGGCTCGTTGGCTTCTCCTCGCCGGTGTTTAGTCAAACCGATCCGGTGACAGGCCGGTCGTTGTGGCCGGGTGCCCGCGGCTGGCAAACCAGGGAAGGCCGAGCTTACGTGCAAATCAACTCCGACGGCATGCGCGATCGTGAGTTTTCCGTCACAAAACAGGACCGCTGCTCGCGGATCGCCGTGTTGGGTGATTCTTTTGCCGAGGCAATGCAAGTCAAGCTCGAAGACTCGTTTCCCAAGGCGCTCGAACGCTTGTTGAACGAAACCGACAGCGGTTACGCTCGGCATTATGAGGTGCTCAACTTTGGCGTGTCGGGGTACGGAACCGGGAGCCAACTGCTCACATTGCGCCACAAAGTCTGGAAGTACGACCCGGACATCGTCCTGCTGGCGATGTTCACCGGGAACGACATTCGGAACAATTCGCGGTTCCTGTCCGATGGCTTTGATGCCAAGCGCCCGTACTTTCTCCGCGACGCGACCGGCGAGATCATCGTCGACAATTCGTTTCGCGAAAGTTCGTCCTGGGAAAGCCGCCGCCGCCTGGAACGTTGGGGCATATCGTCGGTGTTCAATCGGTCGGCCGTGTTGCAACTCGTCAGGCACGCCAGACTTTACGTCTCTAACGGCCGTGCCCGTACGGTCGTCGACCGTTGGGACGAGCCGGGTGTCGAGCAGGAAGTCTTCGCCCCACCACAGACCGACGCATGGCGAGAAGCCTGGGCTGTGACCGAGGCGTTGCTACGGACCATGCACCGGGAAGTCAAAGAGCACGGGGCGACGCTAATCGTCGTGACGCTGAGCAACGGCATTCAGGTTCATCCGGATTCCCGTCTGCGAGCCGAGTTCATGACGGCGATGAAAGTCGAGGACGTTTTTTATCCGGACCGGCGAGTTGCCGAGTTCTGCCGGGCTAACGGGATAGCCGTCGTCACGCTAGCTCCGCCGCTGCAAACGTTTGCCGACCGCACTGGAAAATATCTCCACGGGTTTGCCAACGCCAAGTTGGGCGGCGGCCACTGGAACGAGGAAGGACACAAGGCCGCGGCGCGACTCATGGCACCCGCCATCCGCGATTTGATCGACGCCAACGGTTCACCGATGTACCTCGCCAGTCCGGCGAAAAAAGATCGCCGTTGATCTCCGACTCCCAGAGCGGAATACGAACCGAATCTTTCCAACAATTGAGTCGCCGGCATTGTTCCCGCGGCGGGCGCCTTTAGGCGGCGACTGCATTTTCTTGGCTAGCACGCCTTGCGGGAAACGATCGTCATTCGTTCCTTAATCGTTACAGTCGCACTAAAGCACCGAGCCGGAATAACCGATTTACTTTGTGCCCACGTCAATCAACTAATCACCGCGGATTTGCACACCGCGGTCCCGCGAAAAACGTGCAATCGGACGCGGAATCAGTTGCTTTCCTGGACGCTGTTTTGCGATTGACACGTGTGCGCCAAATCAGTAGTTTTCCGCAACTTCAATGCAATACACGAGGTTGGTCCCGGCCATTACATCGAGGCAATAATGAACGAACGAATCGCCCTAATTACCGGGATTACGGGACAGGACGGCAGCTATCTCGCCGAGTTCTTGCTTGCAAAGGGCTACGAGGTTCACGGAATCGTGCGCCGCAGTTCCTCGTTCAACACAGAACGTATCGAGCATTTATACAAGGATCCGCATCGCCCCAATGTTCGACTCCATTTGCACTACGGCGACCTTTCGGATTCCAACAATTTGTGCAGTATTCTCGACCGGGTGCGGCCGGACGAACTGTACAACCTGGGTGCTCAGTCGCACGTGCGCGTCAGTTTTGAAATGCCGGTCGAAACGGCGGACGTGGTTGGGTTGGGGACGTTGCGATTGCTCGAAGCAGTGCGCGACCTAGAGCGGCGCAATGGACATCGCGTCCGGTTCTACCAAGCGTCAAGCAGCGAGATGTTCGGCTTGGTGCAAGAGACGCCCCAGCGCGAAACAACCCCATTTTATCCACGCAGTCCCTACGCCGTTGGCAAAGTGGCCGCGTATTGGTCGGTTGTCAATTACCGCGAAGCCTACGGAATTCACGCTTCGAACGGGATTTTATTCAATCACGAATCGCCGCGTCGCGGTGAAACCTTTGTGACCCGCAAGATCACGCGTGCGGTGGGGCGGATCAAGTTCGGCCTGCAGGACAAGCTCTACCTGGGAAATCTCGACGCCAAACGTGATTGGGGATTCGCCGGTGATTTTGTCGAGGCCATGTGGCTAATGTTGCAGCAGGAGGTGCCGGACGATTACGTCGTGGCGACGGGAGAAACTCACTCCGTCCGTGAATTCCTCGAGATCGCATTCGGCCACGTCGGATTGGACTATCAGAATTTCGTCGAAATCGATCCGCGGTACTTTCGTCCAACCGAGGTGGATTTGCTACTGGGCGATGCGTCAAAGGCGCATGAGAAGCTCGGCTGGGAGCCTCAAGTCGGCTTCGCGGCACTTGCCAAGATGATGGTCGAGGCTGACGTCGAGGTTGCGGCCCGCGAGAGCGCGTTGCATGAGGCAGGTTACCGTCCGCTACAGCGAGCGGCCTAATCTCTTGCTTGGTCGAATTCGCACGCAGGTTGTCTTGAAGACGATGTCGGGGCAGTGAACGTTTGATGGTGTTGCGGAAATGAGGGGATTGGGAATGGTCGAGTGGACAGAAACAAGCGTGGTGGTGACCGGTGGCGCGGGCTTTCTAGGGCGCGTTGTTTGTGAAAAGCTGCGACAGCGCGGCTGTCGTCGAATTGGCGTGCCGCGGCGCGCCGAGTACGACCTAACCTCAGAACGCGACGTTCGGCGAATGTACGACGACTTGGCGCCGGACGTGGTGATCCATCTTGCTGCCGAGGTGGGAGGAATCGGGGCGAATCGAATGCAGCCGGGACGGTTTTTTTACGCCAACATGGCGATGGGGCTGCTGCTGATTGAACAGGCGCGCCTCCGTGGCCTGCAAAAGTTTGTATTTACAGGTACGGTCTGCGCTTATCCCAAATACGCTCCAGTGCCGTTTCAGGAACAAGATATTTGGAATGGCTATCCTGAAGAGACGAATGCGCCCTACGGCGTGGCCAAGAAAGCGCTGTTCGTCATGCTCGACGGCTACAAGCGTGAGTACGGTCTGAACAGCGCGGTAGCGGTGCCTGTGAATCTGTATGGCCCCGGCGACAATTTTGACCTTCAAACGTCACACGTCATTCCCGCCCTAATTCGGAAGTGTGTGGAAGCCGTGGCCAATGGCGAACGGAAGATTTCCTGCTGGGGCAGTGGGGAGGCTTCTCGCGAGTTTCTCTATGTCGCGGACGCAGCCGAAGCCATCCTCCGTATCGGTGAAGTTATGGACGCTCCCACTCCAATCAACCTTGGAACTGGTCGCGAAATCAAGATCCGCGATCTGGTTCAGTTAATCGCTAAGCTTACGGGCTTCACAGGCAAAATTGAGTGGGATGCAAGTCAGCCGGATGGCCAGCCGCGGCGGTGTCTTGATACATCCCGGGCAGCGGAAACTCTGGGCTGGCATGCCCAAACAGGCTTCGAACAAGGGCTGAAACAAACGATCGACTGGTATCGAGTGCATTGGCGGAGACAGGCAGCATAATCTTGGGCAGCTCCTAAAAGAGCAGTGCCGAAAGACAAACAACGCCGCTAGCGAGCCGCGTGTGAAAGGCGCGTGTAATGTGTGGAATCGTTGGCAAAGTTCGATTCAATGGAGCTCCGGTTGAGGACGTCATTATTGCGCGAATGTGCCACGCACTCGCACACCGCGGCCCGAATGACCAGCGCATTCACATTGCGGCGTACATAGGTCTCGGCCAACGACGGCTGGCGATCATCGACCTCAATCGAGAAGCCTGTGCGCCGCTCTCCAACGAAGATGGCACAATTTGGGTGGTGTTTAACGGTGAAATCTACAATTTCCAAGCATTGCGTGAGCGGTTGCAGCAGCAGGGACACTTGTTTCGGACCAAGACCGACACCGAAGTCATCGTTCACCTTTATGAACAGAACGGCGTCGCTTGCCTGAACGAAATGCGCGGTATGTTTGCCTTCGCGCTGTGGGATGACCGAAAAAAGCTGCTCTTTATCGCTCGGGACCGCTTAGGCAAGAAGCCGCTCTTTTACGCGAAAACCGCCAATTCCATGATCTTCGGTTCGGAAATCAATGCGCTGGTTGCCGACCCGGAAATCAGTCTGTCGCCCAATTTCCACGCCATTGATAACTACCTAACCTACCAATATGTTCCCAGCCCGGAGACAGCGTTTGAAGGCATTTCGAAATTGCCGCCGGCCCATTATCTGATATGCGATGCCGACGGAGATATGAAAGTCGAACGGTATTGGAATGTACCTGCCTACCAAAAGTCCTCGGCGACGCCGCAGGAATTGGAATCCGAACTGCTGCGACTGCTGCGCGAATCAGTTCGGTTGCGGTTGATTTCCGATGTCCCGCTGGGAGCCTTTTTAAGCGGAGGAGTCGACTCGGCGACCGTGGTGGCGCTGATGGCAGAAGCAAGCGGCGAGCCAATCAAGACCTTCTCGATTGGGTTGGAAGACGAACAGTTCAACGAACTGCCGTACGCCCGCGAAGTCGCGCAGCGCTATGGCACCGATCATCATGAATTCATTGTGAAGCCGGATGCCACGGAGGTTTTGCCGCAATTGGTCCGTAACTTCGGCGAGCCTTTTGCCGACTCTTCGGCAATTCCCACTTTCTACGTATCGAAATTGGCCAGCCAATTCGTGCGGGTCGCCTTGAGCGGCGATGGTGGCGACGAAAATTTTTGTGGCTACTCACACTACGCGCAGGTCCGACGCTGGTGTGGGGCCGATCGGATTCCGCAGGCGGTACGGAGCCTCGTCGGTGCAGGTGTGTCGGCGGCCGTCGATTCCCTGCCTTACAACCACTTTACCGCGCGCATCAGTCGCGCCGGTCAAATGTTCGCGGGGACGCTCCCTGAACGATATCGGCTTCAACTGTCCGTCTTCAAGCCGCAGGAAAAGTTCGCCTGCTATACGCAGAATTTCAACGACCTCGTGGGGCGCGGTCCGCGCCGCGTGCCAGCATTGCAACTGGCTTGGGACAAACGCGCCGATAGCCTGGACTGGATGATGCAACACGACCAGCACTACTATCTGGCCGAATGCCTGATGACCAAGACGGACATTACCGCGATGGCCAATAGTTTGGAGCTTCGCTGCCCGCTGCTCGACCACCAGTTCGTCGAATTCGCGGCCACCATTCCTAGTTCCTTGAAGCTCAATGAACGGGGCGGCAAGCAATTATTCAAAAATGCGGTTCGATCGCTGATTCCTCGGTCCATTCTCACGAAGCGCAAGACCGGTTTCGGTATTCCGTTAGCCGCTTGGTTTCGTGGACGCTTGCTAGCGATGCTGCGCGAGACGCTCCTCAGCGACAAGGCCAAGAAACGAAACCTGTTCAACCCGCGCTTCGTGGCCACCATGATCGACGACCACGCCGCACAACGCCGCGATTGGAGCAATCGTCTTTGGGCCTTATTGTGCTTAGAACTTTGGTTTCGTGAATACATCGATTGAAGCAAGTGGCCGGACGGCGAGTTAATTAAGAGGATATGGGGATGAATTCTGGCGTCCAAGCGGTCCACGTATCGCACGCTTTCCGCCGTTGGACGGCGCTCTCGAAAGAGGCGGCGTTGGTGTTCGTCGGGCAAGCTGTGGCCGGCCTGGGAGCGGTGGTGAGCGTACGAATCCTGACCGAAATTTTGTCGCCAGCCGTGTTTGGTGACGTCGCCTTGAGTCTGACCCTCGTGATGATCCTGCAATATTGCTATGCCGGAACGAGCGCGGCGGCGATGCGATTCTTTGTCCCCGCGCTGGAAGCCGGGCAATTCGACCAGTACCTCCAAGGTGCTTGGCGCCAACATCATCGGCGTGGCTTATTAGTGATCGCATTGGCCATCATCGGGCTCGCGACCTTCCTCCTAACGGGCCACGCTGCCTTAATTCCGCTGGGTCTTGCCGCAGTTGTCTTTGCCATCGTGACGGCCTACGGGGGGTTCATCGATGGGATGCAAAACGCTGCTCGACAACGAGCGGTCGTCGCCTGGCACCAAGGAGCAAGTAGTTGGTTGCGGTTGGGATGCGCTTTGTTGTTCGTGTGGTCAGGTTACACGAGTGCCACCTGCATTGTTTGTGGGTTCGCCATTGCCGCCGCCGTCGCTATGGGATCGCAATACATTTTCTATCGACACATTCGCCATCAGGTAGCGCGATCGGATGGACACACGGCTCCGCGGGAAACCTCCCAGGATTGGTATGCGTCGATGAATAGCTATTCATGGCCATTCTTGATCTGGGCGATTCCGGCATGGCTGGAGTTTTCCTCCGACCGCTGGTTTTTGGACTGGTTCGCGGATCCGGCGCAGGTCGGCATTTATGCGGCATTGTTCCAACTGGCGTTTCTTCCCGTCCACACGATGAGCCAATTGATCACGCAATTGGCCGTGCCTATTTTGTTTGGTCGAGCCGGGGATTTGTCGGACCCGGCACGCGTGGCGAGCAGCCGCTCGTTGAACACGAAACTGGTGATGACCGCACTCTTGTGGACGGCGCTCGCCGCGTCCGTAGTGGCGATGCTGCAAACGCCCATCGGCAACTTATTCTTGAATCGACGTTATCACACGCACCTGAATCTCTTGCCGCTGATGGTCCTGGCAGCGGGCATTTTTGCGGCCTCCCAGTTGGCGGAACTTTATTTGGTGACCGCGAACCGCACGACCACCTTAGTTTGGCCCAAAGCAGTCGTCTCGATTCTGGCGTGTCCAGCGTTCATGGCGGGCGCGTATTTCGGGGGCATTGTGGGTGTGGTCTGGGTGGGCGTGGCCACGAAACTTGGAAGGCTTGTCTGGGTACTCGCCATCAGTGCCCAACCCACGCTTCGGGCCAAGGAGCCAAGTCTGTGATTCAACCATTTAAACCTATGGTGAAGCGAATCCCCGGCATCCGACCGGTATGGCGAGGCAGTTCGGAACGGAATCATCGTCTCCACAGTTTGATATGTTACTACTGTTAGGCATAGATAGGAGATAAGATGTACAACCAACTCGCACGGCTCGCGAAACCAATTGTCGAACGCTTTCCCAAGCTGGCAATGACTTATAGACACGCGAGGGATCACTGGCAAACCTACGAAGGGTTCCAAGAAACGCCGCTGGGCTTTAAGTTAGTTGGCAATCCATCAATGCAAAATGGGCATTTTGAGCCCGAAGAAACACAACTTGTAAAAACCATTGTTTCATATGTTGATGTGGTCATTAACGTTGGTGCCAATATTGGGTTTTACTGTTGTATAGCTCTGAGCCAAGAGAAGTATGTCATCGCTTTTGAACCCATAAATCTTAATCTCCAATATTTACTTCGGAATATCAAAGAAAACAACTGGGGATCTCGGATTGAAGTCTACCCCATAGCGCTGAGCAACAAAGTTGGGGTGACTGAGATTTATGGCGGTGGAACTGGAGCATCTCTCGTGAAAGGGTGGGCAGGTACGCCGGACCAATATGTTACTTTGGTTCCCAGCTCGACTTTGGATAATGTGCTGGGTTCGCGATTCAAAAGCAAGAAGTGTTTTATTGTTGTTGATATAGAAGGTGCCGAGCAATTGATGCTTGAAGGAGCTTCTTCGATCATTGATATGGAGCCAAAGCCAATTTGGATGATGGAGATAGCAATTTCACAACATCAACGCAAGGGTGTTAGTATAAACCCAAAGTCGCTAGTTCCTTTCCACGTCTTTTGGAATAGCGGCTATGAGGCGTGGACAGCCGACAAGGAATGTCGAGCTATCAAGCCCGATGAGATAGAAGAAATCGTCAAGAGTGGCGTGAACACTCTCCATACGCACAATTTTCTGTTCATTGAAAAAGGGAAGAAGAGCGAGTTTCTCAGAGCCAAAGAAGCCGCTCCACCGGCCGGCATTTCCGCCGCGATCCAAAAGCCGCCGGTGAGTTCCATCGTTAGCGATTAATTTGGGCCTCGGATTACCGTAGAAAGTGACTGCGTCATCGCACGCCCAGAATAAAAGACAGTTGATTATGCTCAGATTTGCGTATTACCAGTTCCAGTCGTTTCTGTTTGATCCCCGCGACGTTCTCCATAAGTGGCGGGCGCTGCCGTACTACCTAATGAACGGTTGGAAGTATCGCCGTCTCAATCAGAACCCGGCATTTCAAATTCGGTTTCGCAATCTGCACTGCTCCACCAAGGATCGCTTCTTGAGTGCGGGGACGGCTCGCGGACACTATTTCTGGCAAGATCTCTGGGCCGCCCGCTACCTGTATGACAACGGCATCAAGGACCACGTGGATGTCGCGTCGCGTATTGACGGGTTCGTCGCCCATATTCTGCCCTTCTGTCGTGTGATTTACGTGGATCTCCGCCCCCTTTCGGAGAACATCGACGGTTTGGAGTATCGGCCGGGATCACTGACGGAGCTTCCCTTTGCGGACGATTCGATTACGAGTCTAAGTTGTCTGCATGTGCTGGAGCACATCGGCTTGGGCCGTTACGGCGATCCGCTGAATCCAATAGGTCACCTGGAGGCGGCGAAGGAACTGGTGCGGGTGCTGGCTCCGGGGGGGCGATTGCTGATTGGTACGCCGGTGGGCCGGGAAAGGCTCTGTTTTGACGCCCACCGAATTTTCGACCCCCAGACAGTGTTGGATGCCTTCCGGCCGCTGAAGCTGATCAGCTTTTTCTTGATCGACGACGCCGGTCGCGGAATCGTTCACGGTGCCTCCTTCGATCAGGCACGTGATTGTCAATACGGGTGCGGTCTGTTCATCCTGGAAAAAGATTCCCCCCAAGAACTGAAGCAGGATTAAAGCACGATGAATCAACTCGCCAGGCGGCTCGGCAAACGCATCCTTTTCGCTTGCCGGTCGCAACTTTTGTACCATGTCTGCAAGCGTTATGCGCAAGTGTGTGATAACGACAACGAGGACGATATGTCCTTGAACGGAGAGATCCAGCTATTGCAGGAATCGTTGCCCCAGGCCCAGACCATTTTCGACGTGGGGGCGAATCTAGGAATTTGGACTCGGGCGGCTTTGCGAATCAATCCGCAGGTCGCCGTCCATTGCTTTGAACCTTGCTTGGGGACGTATCGGGCGCTGCAAAACAATCGATTTCCTCCCCAGGTGGTCTGCAACAACTTTGCCCTTGGCGACCGTGCTGGCCAGGCGGTGATGCATATTAACCCTAATTGTTCGGGCGGCAACTCCATCTACTGTAGAGAGTGGGCGCAGGGTGACCTGGCAAGCTCGGAATCCGTTTCCGTGCGAACCCTCGACGACTACTGCTCCGAGCGCGGCCTTGACCGGATTGATCTGCTCAAGATCGACGTCGAGGGACACGAACTGGCGGTCCTCCGCGGTAGCCAGGAAATGCTGCGATCCCACAGGATCTCGGTGATTCAATTCGAGTACGGCGGCACCTACTTAGATGCCAGAATTCTTCTCAAAGATGTTTGGGACTATATCACGAGCGTCGCCCCGGAATACCGCTTTCACAAGCTCTATCCGAACGGGCCTAAGTTCGTCCCCGCATATCGACAGTCGTTCGAATCGTTTCAGCAGTCAAACTGGGTCATCCGGAGAGCAGCCTGACAGCGTTTTCGGCGACAGGGCCGGAAAGCCCGCCGGGAATCGGCGGCTGCTGCGCGGTGCAAGGTTTCGTATGCTATTTGAGGAATCGCGAAATGGCCACGTTTCACAAGGGAATTGATTCATGCAAGTGCTAGTGACCGGGTCGGGCGGACTGATTGGCAGCGAAGTCGTCCGGGCCTTTGCCCAAACAGGACGCCAAGTGATCGGTGTGGACAATAACATGCG
>JBGTKH010000191.1:0-11309 GCA_041744735.1 Pirellulaceae bacterium
AGTCCCGGCCCCGCCGCTCGACGAGCAAGACCAAGCTTGGGTCAAGCAGGTCCTCAAGTCGCATACGCGTTGACGAAGGTTACAGCGCGTGCGCGTTTTGATGTTGCGCACTTTGCCCCACCATGCTCGTCCGCTCGTCCCCGTGAAGCGATGATTTGGACATAGATCAGCGCGATGACGGACTTTCGAATCATCATGGTTTCACCCCAGCCGCCAGCATGGGTCGTCTGCGAAGTGGATATTGTTGACTTGTAGCCAATGCAGAGCCGGTTCGTCGGGCGTGCCTTTGAAGGGGCGAGTCAGTCCGACGCTGAGGATGACTTGTGGTGCGTCGCTGAGCCGCTGCGCGGTGCGCTGCACGATATCGGCGTCGGGCGTCACGTGGTCGTTGCCGTACAGGCGAATGTCGGTGACACCCAGTTCGAATTCGTATTCGCCGGAAGTAAACGTCATGCGGATGCGGCCGCGGCTGAGAGCGTCGCGACGCTGAAGGAACAAGTGCGGGCGGCTGGTCGTGATGAAACAGCCCAGCGACGCACGGCCTTTGCCAACGTCGACCGCGTACGAACGTTGGCCGCGCTGCGTGAGATCCTTGCCGAAGATTTCGCCGAGCTTGTGCTTTGCCAGTCCCATCAGCAGGTGCCAAAATTCGGCGGGCGGCATGTCGCCGACGGCTTTCACTTCGCTGTGGTGAAATAAATAGTCCTCGGTCTCAGGACGCTGGCCGATGTGTTTAGTCCAGCCCAGATCGACCAGCCGTCCCATATCAAACGGCCCGCCGTTGCGCGCCAATAGCTTCGTGCGCATCTGCGATCGCAACATCGGACGGACATGCCGCCCTGTCGCCAAATCAATTCCCGCCACGCAGATAAACCCTTTCTGCATGCGGGTCAGGTGGTTGATGACGAGTTTCACATGAATTAGTCACTTCAATTCCCGCAGCCGGCCGAGGTCTTCTTGTTTGCCGATGGCCAGCAGCAGTTGGTCGTCGCTGAGCTTGAAATCGCCGGAGGGGAAGATGGTTAGCTTGCCGCTCAGGGCGTCTTTCACACCCAGCACCCAGACGTTGAAGCGGCGGCGCAGGTCGGCTTCTTGCAGCGTCTGGCCGGCGCACGAATCGGGCGCGGCGATTTCCACCAGGCTGTAATCGGGATCGATGGGCAAGAAGTCGAGGACATTCGGCCAAGTCATGCGGTCGGCCAGCTCTCTGGCAATTTCCAGTTCAGGGAACACGACCCGCTCGACGCCCAAGTGCATCAGCAGCTTGCCGTGCTCCGGCGTCACGCCTTTGACGACGATGCGCTTCGCACCCAGTTCCTTGGCGTGCAGTGTGGCCAGCAGTGACAGGGAGATGTTCTCTCCCAAGCTGATCATTACCGCCTCGGCGTCGGGCAAGGAGAGATGTTCCAGCGCTTCTCGCTCGGTGACGTCGGCGATCACCGATTCGTAGAGCACGTTTTTCAAATCCTCGACACGGTCGCGCGACCGATCCACGCCGGTCACGCGGCAACCGTTCTGGGCGAACTTTTCGGCCAGCGCCCGGCCGAACGTGCCCAGTCCAAGTACTACGAATCGTTTTGCTTTGGCCATGTGTCTAACCAATGATTGGCTCTTCCTGTGGATACTCGATCGGGTGCTCGCGATCTTCGCTCGAGAGCGCGATGAAAACGGAAATCGGCCCCAGCCGCCCGAAGAACATCAGCATGATGATAATGATCCGGCCGGCACTCGACAGTTGTGCGGTCATGCCGGTGCTCAGTCCCACCGTGCCCAACGCCGACACGACTTCGAACATGGCGTCCAAAAACAACTTGTCTGAGTTCGGATGCCCACCGGACGATTGCTCGAAGACTAACAGCACTGTTAAGGCCAGGATGGACACAATTCCGAACAGAAACACGGTTGTTGTGGCGCGGGCGAAGACTTCGATCGGAATGGTGCGGCGGAAAATATTCACTCGCGTGTGGCCTTGAAATGTGGCCCACGCGCGAATCATGAAGGCCATGAACGTCGAAACTTTGAAGCCGCCGCCGGTGGAACACGGCCCGGCCCCGATGATCATCAACAGCATCATGATGAACAGCGAGGCGTTGGTCAGCCCGCCGATGTCCAGCGTGTTGAAGCCAGCCGTGCGGCAAGTGACCGATTGAAACAGGGCGGCCAGCAGTTTGTTTCCCAATGGCAGCGGTTTCAGCGAGTCGTCCCATTCCAAGATCAGCATGGCCACGGTACCGAAGGCGATCAGGCCGCTGGTGCCGATTAGCATCAGCTTTGTGTGCATGTGCAGCCGGTCCCACATCCGTCGCCAGTCGCGGCTGGCGTTTCGCTGCAAATCGAACATCACGGGAAAGCCGATGCCGCCGGTAATGATCAAAGCCATGATCGTGAAGTTGACCAGCGGATCGCCTTGATACTTGGTCAAACTGTCGTCGTACAACCCGAAGCCTGCGTTGCAGAACGCCGAGACCGAGTGAAACAGCGCGTGCCACAGGGCCGTGCCCGGCGGCTGATTAAATAGATTGCGAATCGCCAGCAGCACGAACCCCGCGCCTTCGATGGCGAACGTCATGAGCATCACCTTGCGCAGCACCCAGCGCAAATCGGGCTCCGCGGTGGCACCCAGCGTTTCGGCCAGCACCGCCCGGTGCCGCAGGCTCTCGCCGCCGCCGAGGCGGAACGTCACGAACGTCGTCACCGTCATGATGCCGATGCCGCCGAGCTGAATGAGCATCAGGATGGTCAACTGCCCAAGCGGCGAAAAATCTTGGCCGGTCGAACGCACCGCCAAGCCCGTCACGCACGCGGCACTGGTCGCCGTGAAGACGGCGTCGAGCACCGTGATGCGCGGCTTGCCGGACTGCCGGCAGAAGGGCAGCGTGAGCACCATCGCGCCAACGGCAATCAATCCCACGTACCAAGCACACGACGCGCGTGCAGGATACTTGGTCAGGGCTCCGGTGACTTTCGGCATGGGCGTTAACTACAAAGTCGCTCGCAGCGCCGCAGTTCAGAGCCGCGGCGGGAGGACGTAAGCATTGTGAAAGCAACAGATTATCGAATTTCACTCGTTTTCGATACGCCGGACACGGGGCAAACTTTTTGCGGAACCTTGCGCCGCCGAGTATAGTCATATTGCTTGGTCTTTGTTATGATTACGTCGTGGAATTGAGGCCTCGCAAGGAAGCGCACCCTCCTAAACCGTTTTGAGCCGGCGGTTTTGTGTTAAATTGAATCGCCGGTGCCCGCCTAAGTTGAACCGAGGCACCGCCTTTACATTGCACGCGTTTTTCGCGCGCGGTTGTAAAGTCGGTGCCGCACTCCCATCGCAACGAGGTCATGCCATGTTTCACGCTTGGCGCTGCATTGCTCTCTCGACCGTGTGCTCCTTTGGTTTTCTGCTTTCGACAAAGAATTCGGGGGCAGCCGATGAGACGCCCGCAGTGGATTCGGCCAGCGCCATCAGTTACTACCGCGACATCCGTCCGGTCTTTCAGGCGAACTGCCAAGGCTGCCACCAGCCGGCCAAGCAAGGCGGCGATTATGTCATGACGGCATTCGATACTCTGATCAAAGGCGGCGAAACGGGCGACGCAGCGATCGTGCCCGGCAATCCAGACGACAGCTACTTGATCGCGCAAATTACGCCGATCAACGGTAAGGCCGACATGCCCAAAGGCAACAAGCCGCTGGCCGATAGCGAACTGCAACTGATCACCCGCTGGATCGCCG
This sequence comes from Pirellulaceae bacterium, assembly GCA_041744735.1. Taxonomy (GTDB): domain Bacteria; phylum Planctomycetota; class Planctomycetia; order Pirellulales; family Pirellulaceae; genus JBGTKH01. The sequence continues at coordinate 3,730 of JBGTKH010000191.1, forward strand.
AAGGGGCCAAGGACGACACGCCGATGTCAGATCGGCCGCAATACGACATGGAGCATCCGCCGATCTACCGCGCCGCGCCGGTAATCACATCGTTGGATTTTTCGCCCGATGGCAAGCTGCTGGCCGTGTCGGGTTATCACGAAGTGTTGCTGCACAACGCCGACGGATCGGGACTCGCGGGGCGGTTGGTCGGCATGTCGGAGCGCATCGAGTCGGCGGTGTTCTCGCCCGACGGCAAACGCTTGGCCGTCGCCGGCGGCTCGCCCGGCCGCATGGGCGAAGTGCAAATCTGGGATGTTGAAAACAAAAAGTTGCAAGTCGCGCTGACCGTCGGCTACGACACGTGTTACGGAGCAAGCTGGTCGCCCGACGGCAAGCTGGTGGGATTCGGCTGCCCGGACAACACGACGCGTGCGATCAACTCGGAAACGGGTGAGCAGGTGCTATTCAGCGGCGCTCATAATGATTGGGTGCTGGACACAGTGTTTTCGGCGCAGTCAGATCACCTGATCACGGTCAGCCGCGACATGTCGATGAAGCTGGTCGAAGTCAAGACTCAGCGATTCATCGACAACATCACCAGCATCACACCGGGCGCGTTGAAGGGGGGCCTGAACGCCATCGACCGGCATCCGACGAAGGACGAACTGTTGATCGGCGGCTCGGACGGCACGCCGCAGATCTATCAGATGGTGCGCACGTCGGCCCGCAAGATCGGCGACAACGCCAACCTGATTCGCGTCTTCCCGTCGCTGCCCGGCCGTGTGTTCGACGTCAAGTACAGCCCCGACGGGACCCGCATCGCCGCCGGCAACAGCAGCGACGGCACCGGCCAAGTCCGCGTGTACAACGCCGCCGACGCCAAAGAGATCACCACGATCAACGTTCCCGAAGGCGGCATCTTCGCCGTGTCGTTTAGCCGTGACGGCAAAGTAATCGCCTCCGGCGGATTCGATGGCGAGATTCGGCTGAACGATGCTGCGACGGGTGCGTTAATCAAAAAGTTCACGCCGGCTGAAATACAAGACCAAACCGCGGCGGCTCGATAGACGGCCGATGTAAGTGCACCGAGTCGCCAACGATTACAACTCAGATAAGTAGAAAATGGCCGAAGATTCGGAAAGGATTCCTGATGAGGCGTTGGTTGTTCGAGGAGGTCGAAATCGACCGGAGGATATTGAACGCGGAACGGCGACACATCCATGCGGTGTCACAGGAGTGTCGGTTGAGTCAGCGGTGGGAGTTTCGGTGGAGCAGTTGGCGTCAAGCATTCCGCACGGCCTGGTTGGAACGACGACCGTCCGCCGAGTTCGAGAGGCTGGCGGCGACGTGGTTCGAACGTCCGGAAGGTCTCCGAATCATGCAACGTTGACCGGAATGACGCCCGACGAGATTTCCCGTTTGTTGACGCCGACCGTTCCAAATCCAGCCTTGCAAGAATGAGTTATGGAGTTATGAGCCAGCGGCCCCGAAAACCGAGAATTTTTGCTGACTTTCACAATGCCGATACGCAAGGCCGCCTGCGGTTGAACTGTATCGGTACGGTGGAAGATTTGGCTCGCCAGCAAAGCACGCTGAAGGACGGACAGGCGATAACTGTTTATAGCGAGGAGTTGGAAGCAGACGCCGTCGTGCAATACGCTACCGACGAAGGATTGTGGGTCGCCGTTATCGATTGGGATGCAATTCGACGAGTGCAAGATCTCGTCGCGCAGTCCGACAGCAAGACTACCTGACGCGATGGATTGCCGCTTATTACCTACGAATCATTTCATGTAACTATTTTTTTACCGAGACCGAAAATGAAACTGAAGCAACCACTCTGCATTCTGTGTTGGATCGCGGGCATGTCTTTGACCGCGCTGCTCTGCTTGGCCGTGATGAATGCCGACGGCGCGGAGAAGGAAAAGCTGCCGGCCGGGTTGAAAGTCGTCGCGATGGAGGCTTACCCGCCGGTCGTCGAATTGAAGCAACGCTTTGACTATCGCCAGTTGCTGTTGACCGGCCGTTTGGAAACGGGCGAGTCGGTTGATTTGACGCGCATGGCGACGCTCGCTCAACCGAGCAAATTGGTCAGCGTGTCGCCGACCGGCTTGGTGCGCCCGGTAGCCGACGGCTCCGAGCAGCTCGTGTTCACGTTCGAGGGACATTCGGCCGCCGTCAACGTTTCGATTTCCGGCGCCGCCGCCCCGTACAGCCCCAGCTTCATCCGCGACATCCAGCCCGCGTTTTCCAAAATGGGCTGTAACGCCGGGACGTGTCATGGTTCGAGGGAAGGCAAAAACGGCTTCAAGCTGTCGCTGCGCGGTTACGACGCGCTGTACGACTATCGGGCCTTTACCGACGATGTCAGCGCCCGCCGCTTCAACCGGGCCGCTCCCGAGCAAAGCCTGATGCTGCTGAAAGCCAGCGGCAGCATTCCGCACGTCGGCGGCGTCCGCACACAAGTCGGCGAGCCGTATTACGCATTGGTGCGCGACTGGATTGCCAACGGCGTGAAGTTCGATCCCGGCAGCCCGCGCGTGGCGAAGATCGACATCGCGCCGCTCAACCCCATCGTGCCGCTGCCCGGTATGAAGCAGCAGATGAGCGTGATGGCCACGTACACCGACGGCACAACACGCGACGTTACTCGCGAATCCTTCATCGAGAGCGGCAACATCGAAGTCATCGAAGCCGACAGTCAAGGTGTGCTCACGATGCTCCGCCGCGGCGAAGCGCCGGTGCTGGTTCGCTACGACGGAAACTACGCCGCGACCACGCTGATCTGCATGGGCGACCGCACGGGGTTCGCTTGGCAGCAGCCGCCTACGCACAGCTATATCGACGAACTGGTCTATAAGAAGCTCCAGCGGGTCAAGATTCTTCCCAGCGACCTTTGCACGGACGAAGAGTTCGTGCGCCGCGTTTATTTGGACTTAACCGGCCTGCCGCCGACGGCGGATCAAGTGCTGGCGTTTCGGAACGATCCGCGCGAGAGCAGGCAGAAACGCGAAGAGTTGGTCGACCGGCTCGTGGGCAGCCACGAGTACGTCGAACACTGGACGAACAAGTGGGCTGACATGCTGCAGGTCAATCGCAAGTTTCTGGGCGAAGAAGGCGCCATCGTGCTGCGCAATTGGATCGAACAAAACGTGGCCGGCAACAAGCCGTACGATCAATTCGCCTACGAAGTGATCACGGCCAAAGGGTCGAATCTGGATAATCCGCCTGCCGCATATTACAAGGTTCTACGCGAGCCGGCCGAGACGATGGAAAATACCACCCATCTGTTCTTGGCCGTGCGGTTCAACTGCAATAAGTGCCACGATCATCCATTCGAACGGTGGACGCAGGACCAGTACTATCATCTGGCGGCGTACTTCGCGCAGATCGGCCGCAAGGAAGATCCCGCGTTCGCCGGTCAGAAGATCGGCGGCAGTGCGGTTGAAGGCGCCGTGCCACTGGTCGAAGTCATCTACGACACCGGTTCCGGCGACGTGAAGCACGATCGCACGGGACAAATCACGCCCCCGGCGTTCCCGTACGAGCACGACGGCGAGATCGCTGAAGCCGCTTCGCGCCGCGAGCAACTGGCCCGCTGGATCACGTCCAAGGACAACCAGTACTTCGCCCGCAGCTATGTGAATCGGCTGTGGGGTTATCTGTTCGGCAAAGGGATCATCGAGCCGATCGACGATATTCGTGCCGGCAACCCGCCCACCAATCCTGAACTGCTCGACGCGCTGACCGCCGATTTCATCAACAGCGGTTTCGACGTGCAGCACATGATGCGCACGATTTGCAAATCGCGCGTCTATCAACACTCGGTGCGCACCAACCAGTGGAATGAGGACGACGAAATCAACTACGCCCGTGCGTTGGCGCGGCGTTTGCCGGCCGAAGTTTTGTATGACGCGATCCATATGGCCACCGGTTCGACGCCGAAAATTCCCGGCGTGCCGGTCGGTTTCCGCGCGGCGGAATTGCCGGACGTGGGCGTCAGCGTGCCGTTCCTGGAAGACTTCGGCCGCCCGGTGCGCGAGAGCGCTTGCGAATGCGAGCGGTCCGACAGCATGGTGTTGGGCCCGATCATGAAGCTGATCAACGGCCCGACCGTGTCCGAGGCCATTGCCGATCCAAGTAACGCGCTGACTCAACTAGCTGTGAATGAAAAGGATGACGCCAAGCTGATTCGCGAAGTCTTCGTGCGATTTCTGGCCCGTGATCCTACGGACGAGGAATTGCAATTGGGCCAGGAGGCGCTGAAAGCCGCCGGTGAAGGTCACGACAAACTGGTCGCCGCTCTGGCCGATTATGAAAAGCAAGTCCCCGCCAAACAGGCCGAGTGGGAGAAGAGCCTTGGTGCCGACGTCGTGTGGACGGCGCTCGACCCGGTCGAAATGCATTCGCAAGTTGGCGCCACGTTCGCCAAGCAAGAGGACAAGTCGCTGCTCGTTTCCGGCAAGAATGGCAAGGACGTGTACACCGTCGTCGCTCAGTCGGATTTGAAAGGCATCACGGCCATTCGGCTCGAAGTGCTGCCCGATGCTAAACTGCCGGCAGGTGGACCGGGCCGCGCTCAAAACGGCAACTTGGTGCTCAGTGAACTTGGCGTGACGGCCGCTCCCATGTTGGATGCCGCCAAGGCCGAAGCCGTCGGTCTGCAAAACGCCTCGGCCGATTTCAACCAAGTGTCGTATCACATCGCGGGCGCGATCGACGGCAGTGCAGGCACCGGCTGGGCCATCTACCCCGAATTCAACAAACGGCACGAAGCGATCTTCGAAACTAAACAAGACATCGGTCACGACGGCGGCAGCGTGCTGACATTCACCTTTAGCCACCAATATCAAGACGGCACCCACACGCTGGGCCGCTTCCGCCTGTCCGTCACGACGGCCAAACGCCCCGTCGGCGTCAATCGCCTGTCCGACGAATTGGTAAAGTTCGTCTCCGTTCCCGCCGACCAGCGCACCGCCGAGCAGAAAGCCGCCGCCGCCAACTACTACCGCACGCTCGACCCCGAACTAGCCCGCCTCACCGCCGAAGTCCAACGCAGCGCCGAGCAACTGAAAAACCAACGGCTCGTCGGCGTACAAGACTTGGCCTGGGCGCTAATCAACAACCCGGCGTTCCTGTTCAATCGCTAGCGCGAATTTCAAAACCGTAGCCGAAGTTGTGAAACTTCGGAATTCTCACGAATTCCGCTACGAGAGACGTGAACTTCGGAATTCTCACGAATTCCGCTACGAGAGACGTGGTCGAACAACGAGGCCAACGATGCTCGTCTACGAAGAACTTCTGGACCGCGACTTGGATTGGGCGCTGCGCGAGGGGAGTATGCACTTCGAAGAAAAGAGCGCGGTTCACCAAACGCTTCGGAAGATCACCAAGAGGCTTGACGAACTTCGCATCCCCTATGCCGTCGTGGGCGGAATGGCGATGTTCCTGCACGGTTATCGCCGCTTCACCGTCCAAAGTCACCCGTCGAGTTGAAACGCCGGCAATAGATTGTCGTCACCATCAACGCGCAACCGTCACGGGTGCTACCCAGTGCTCAAGACTGCGAAACCGGTCGGCTGCGACTCTCCCGCCTACCGTTGCGGCTTTTGCATTCCATTTTCTACAAACGTCTTGTGAGGACGTAATTGGAAAATATAATACAACTATGACAAGTGTGCTTGGTCCGTTAGAAACGCAGTTTTTTTCTTACATCCAGATGCGAAGTGCGGCGTCGGTACGTCAGGGCGAATTGCAACAAGCCTTGGGGCTGTCAGCGATTCAAGAAAATGATCTCTTCCGGCGACTGGCCCGCCGCGGGTTGATTGCGCGGGTACGGCGGGGGTTGTATTTGGTGCCGCCGACGCTTCCGGCGGGCGGGAAGTGGAGTCCGGGTGAGGCGCTGGCGCTATCGACGTTGATAGAAGATCGCGGCGGAGTGTACCAGATTAGCGGGCCGAATGCTTTCAATCGCTATCATTGGGTCGATCAGGTTCCCAACCGCATGTACGTTTACAACAATCGCATTTCCGGCGAGCGGCAGATTGGGTCGGTCGTGTTTTCGTTGATCAAGGTGGCAGACGAGCGGCTCGGCGGGACCGAGACCGTGACAACGCCGGACGGGTTTGAGCTGGTTTACTCGTCACGGGGCCGCTCGCTAATGGATGCGGTTTACGACTGGTCGCGCTTCAACAGCTTGCCGCCAGCGTTCGGCTGGATTCGCGCTGAGGCGGCTGCGAATAAAAAGATCGCCGCTGAGCTGGTAGAGACGAGTTTGAAGTACGGAAACCAAGCCACGCTGCGTCGTGTCGGCAAGGTACTGGAAATGGAAGGCGTCGAAGAACGGTTGCTGCGAAAACTCGACAAGGCGCTGAGGCGGTCATCAAGTCTCATTCCCTGGATTCCGACGCAGCCGAAGCGCGGCAAAGCAGATCAGCGTTGGGGAGTCGTGATGAACGATGAGTGATGCGCAAGCGCCGCGACTGCACGAAGACACGGAACTGTTCCGCGCCGCGCTGAACTTCACGGAACGGGAGACCGGTTTCAGCGCGCGGCTGGTCGAAAAGGATTACTTCTGTTCGGTGCTGCTCGCTGACTTGCGTGATCCGTTTGAGCAAGGGCTGGTATTCAAGGGCGGCACGAGCCTAAGCAAGGTCCACACCGAATTCTATCGACTGAGCGAAGATCTCGATTTCGTAGTTTCCATGCCCATTGATTCGCCGCGTGCGGATCGTCGCGCGGCGATTGCGCCGCTAAAAGCACACCTTTCAAGATTGTCGACCCGACTCGATTGTTTTGAAGAGGGCGAACCGCTCAGCGGCACCAACGTCTCGAAACAGTACATCGGCCGATTTACGTATCAATCGTTTGTCACTGGACAGATTGAGTCGATCAAGGTTGAGGTGGGCTTGCGCGAGCCGGTCATCGAACCCGTCGAGAACAGCGAGGCACACACGTTGGTGATTCATCCGTTCCGCGACGATCCGGCCGTGCAACCGATCCTTGTCAACACGCTGTCCTTTCGCGAAACCTACGCCGAGAAATTCCGCGCGGCATTGACGCGGCGCGAGCCGGCTATCCGCGACTATTTCGATATCGACCATGCTGTGAGAATCGGCCGTCTTCAGGTCGGCGATCACCAACTACTGGCCCTGATTGGAAAGAAGCTCGCTGTCACTGGAAACGAGCCGGTTGACGTATCTGAATCGAAACTCGCTGTGCTGCGTCGTCAGCTTGCCGGACAGCTACAACCGGTGCTTCGGGCCGGCGATTTTGAACAGTTCGATCTGGAACGCGCGTTTCGGACCGTTCAAACCGTGGCGAATCAGCTTTGACGTTACAGGTGGCCCGCGTCGCTTTGGAAAAATCGGAGTCTTCGGAAATCGCGTCGCTTGGCGTGACGTCTCTGCCGATTGTTATCAAGAGCGGATGCACCCTACGGATGGCGATGGATTTCTATGACGCGACGTTTCCGATTAGGCCGATTGTTCCGGTTGGCCCGATGGTTCGGTTTGTGCATGGCGTGGTCGACAATCAGCGCCGTAGCGACTGAAATTCGGGGCAACATTGGCGGTGACTGTTCGGGAGCGCCGCATGTC
>JBGTKH010000192.1:0-3622 GCA_041744735.1 Pirellulaceae bacterium
GGAGGTGTGCTGCGACACGCGGTTGGTCGTATCTGGGATGAGTTGCATAATCCTGTTCCTCTAATCTGGCGTCCAAGGTTCCGCGGCTTCATGGGCCGTAAGTCGTTAGGTTACTCGACCCAAAATTAGCAAGTTGTGTGCCGTTTTTTTCCCGGCATTTACGGGATGCACCATTCACGCAACTTGCGCAAAGGTCCTGAGGGGAAAGGATGTCGGGCTGACTATCGGAGTCGGAGAGAATCTACGATCCGTCGATGGCCGAATAAGGAAACGCCGGGCAGACGCTAGACCAAGCTGGTCGCTGCTTAGCCAATCTTCAAGTAACGGATTGCAAAATGAGGACGTACGATGTGAACTAACGCGACGACATGGCCGCACGCTTTTCTTCGATGAACTTGCTGTGGTGCGGAATGTGGTTGGTAATGTTCGTGAGCAGTTTTACCAACGTCATCGGGCCGGCCTCGGAGTGCATGCCCGTTCGCTGAAAGTCCTCGGGCTTGAGGGTTTTCAAGATGCGTCCAACGTGTTTACGAACAGCCTCGATCAGTTGTAGCTCTTCCTCAATGTCGCGATCCGCGTAGGCCAATCGTGCGGCAAACACGTCGGGATCGCCGCCGAACATGGTCGGGTTCTCCTCAGCGATCACTCGCTTCATCCGATCGGCATACACCGGCTCGAAGTCAGCAATGTGGCAGATCACTTGCCGCGTAGACCATTTGCCCGGAATCGGCGCGGCATCGATCTGCTGCGGCGTCATGCCCGCAATCGAATCGCGCAGCTTCTGAGGGCCGGCGAGGTAATCTTGGATCAGCTTGGTATGGTTCATTTTGTGGCTCCTGAATTGTTCGATTACCTTTGCCAATCAATTCTCATGCTAGCGCTTCTGTACCCACCACCATTTCACGACACCGATGATCAGCGTCAGTGCCGTTAATGGAAGAACGAACAACAGCATGACCACTGCAAACGTGCGGCTCACGGCTGGCGTCGTTTCAGCCAGGATCAGATACGCTAGGTAAACCCAATAGTAGCCGAAGAATAACGCGCCTTCCCAGCGGGCGATCACATGGCCGGTATAAAGAATTGGCAGGCACGCGATTGCCACTGCGACCATCACTGGCATGTCCAACCGAATTGCCGTGGTGGAAACCTCGACACCGCCGGGCGAGACTGCGGCCGACAACCCCAACACGCACAGGATATTGAAGATGTTGCTGCCGATGACGTTGCCCACGGCGATATCCCGCTCGCGGCGAATGCTGGCCAGTACGGATGCGGCGACCACGGGAAGCGATGTGCCGGCCGCGATGATCGTCAAGCCGATCAGCAACTCATCCATCCCAAGGAACCGAGCGACATCGATGGCGCCGGCCACAAGCCAGCGTGCCCCGAAGGTCAACGCAACTAATCCGCCGACAATCAGCACCAATTGAATTACAATCGCCATCGGTGAGGCCGGCGGCTTGTCGCTGTACTCGCGGCCAAATTCTTGCTGAACGGCGGCGGTTTCTTTGCGGCTTTGAAAAATGCTCCAGCCGGTGTAGACAAGTATCCCGGTGAAGAAAAGCCCACCCTCAATCCGCCCGATGGCACCGTCGAGTCCTAGCATCAGCGCCGCAATTGAAGCGACGATCATCAGCGGCACGTCGAGGCGGATCAGCCGGCTCGATACGACCAGCGGACAGATCATTGCCGACATGCCGAGAATGAACAACACGTTAAAGATGTTGCTGCCGACGACGTTGCCCACGGCGATATCCGCCTGACCGGCCAACGAAGCCTTTAGCGAGACGGCCAGTTCCGGGGCGCTGGTCCCAAACGCAACCACGGTCAGCCCGATCACCAACGGAGAAATGCCCGCCAAAGCCGCGAGCCGAGATGCGCCTCGCACCAGAAGCTCGCCGCCCACGACGAGAAAGACAAGGCCCACTGCCATGAACGCGATCGCCGCTGCCATGCTCGATAATCCTCTTCCTCTTGTTCTTCACGGACCGCGATTGGCGACAGGTGGATGCGATTGTTGACGTTGATTCTCAGCACACTTCTCGATGGCATACAAGACACGTTTCCAAATCAATCGCGAAGCTTTCGTCCGCGTGCATCTCGATCGATCGCTCCGGCAAAGATCATGATACCCTCAACAAGCCCCCAGAAGCTGGACAAGCCACACGTGGGCAGCAGCACGAGCAACTGAATGATGCCGATTTTCGTATAGCCCAGGTAAAAACGGTGTACGCCGAGGTATCCGAGAAAAATGCCGAGCAGGCCGGCGACCATCTTGGATTTGTCGCTTCGCTCGCCATTGGCCGCGGCACGCGACTTTCCCGACCACCCACTTCGTCCCCCCACCGCCGAACTGTTGCCCGCGGCGAAATCAAACGGTCCGGAGCTGCTGGTCGAAGACTTGGACGAACCTGCGGTGTCAAACGTGTGGATGTTGGACGAGCCTGAACGCGCGGCGGCCACGCTGGGAAACGCCGGAGAGGGAGTCGGCGCGGCAAGCTGCGGATAGACGTCGCTGGCCCATTGCCATTGCGGGGCACCGGCCTGTAAAACCTGAGAATCGGCGTCCAACCGTCCCTCAGCCACCCAGCCGTCCAATTCCGCCTTCGATACGGGGCCAAACTCCTGGCCGTCAGCCGTCTTGACATGCCATGCGTTGGACGCGCTCGACGCGATGGCGGAAGTCGCGGCCTGCCCAGGCACCGGCAAGATGTTGGCGCACTTGGGGCATTTGATCTTCTTTCCCGCCACTTTGTCCGGGACGCGAAATGTGCGTTGGCAACTGGTGCAATGGACCTCGATGGGCATCACAAACTCTCGACGTTTGTTGCTCTTTTCAGGCAGCGTGGCACTGTCGCTGCGGCGGCTCAGACGTATCGGCGCGAGCCGTGTAAAGTTCCATGTTACACGGTCGCGGCCCGTTGTTCCATGCACGCGTTCTATTAAAATGGTCGATGTTCTTTTCGCAACCAAATGACTTCGAGGTACTTGCCATGACCAGTTCGTTTTCCCGCCGCCGTTTTCTCGCGCTGTCTTCCGCCGCCGCTTTGGGGGCCACGATCTTCGACGCCCCGCGCATTCTGCAAGCCGCCGGCTTGGCCGATCCTCAGGACCCCTACGGCGGATTTCCGATGGGCGTGCAGAGCTATTCGCTGCGTAACTTCAACACGGTGGAAGCAGTGCGGCACATCGAGGGCATGGGTTTGCATTACGTCGAGTTCTACAGCAAACATTTGAATCCGGCCGGGACGGATGAAGAGGCCGCCGAGACGAAAAAGTTGCTGGCCGACGCGGGCATCACGATCAGCGCGCACGGCGTCAACGGTTTCGGTAAAGACGACGCGGCCAATCGCAAGGTGTTCGAGTTCGCCAAGCGAGCCGGCATTCGTAACATCACGGCGAATCCCACGGCCGACGCATTCGACAGCCTGGACAAGCTGGTCGCCGAGTTCGACATCCGCATCGCCATTCACAACCACGGCCCCGGTGCGTTGTACGACAGCATCGAGAGCGTAAAGAAGGCCGTCGATGGGCGGCATAAATGGATCGGTGCCTGCGTGGACACCGGCCACTTCATCCGCAGCGGCGAAGATCCGGTGAAGGCGGTTCTGGAACTGGG
>JBGTKH010000193.1:0-13331 GCA_041744735.1 Pirellulaceae bacterium
GGGCGAGTTTTGACAAGGCGTCGAATAGATCGGGAACGATTTGAGAATGTTCGATGATCGCAACGTGAACCGGTGGCAGCAGCGAAGTGACGCGCTCTTGGCCGGGGCGCGAACAGACCATCAGCGTACCCGTCTCGGCGATCGCCACGTCGGCGCTCGAAATGCCAATGCCCGCGGCCAGCACAAGTGACCGCCGCTCGGCTTCGCTCAACTTTGCCAGCGTGTCATAGCGGTGCATGACAATCCCAGCAGCGGCCAGCAAATCGGCAACACCAAGACGCTCCAGCACTGCATGCTGCCAGCAGAGGGCGCTGGCGGGCTCGTAGAGGTTGAGCAGTGACTGCAATACCTGTCGCGCTGCATCGCGGCCATCGACCACATGGGCGACTCCGCCAACCGCTTCCACTTCCGCCGCCATCGCCGCGCCGAGATCGCCCGACGCGCCGACGTAACCGGTGCCGGCCGGCACGTCGTGAAGATGCACGCGATACGCGCGTCCCATCTGCGCTGCGTCGCGAACGCGAGTTAGAAATGATTCACGGCTCATGGTATTTAATCCCGGTCCTCGTTCCTTGCGGCGAGAGTCAGTTGTCAGTAGTCAGTGGTCAGTTGCCGTACGGCGAGAGTCAGTTGTCAGTAGTCAGTGGTCAGTTGCCGTACTTGAAACCACCGACCTCATGCAACTGACCACTGACCACTGACTACTGACTACTGACTACTTCCGCCCATCCCGCCGCCACCAATCGCGAAACCGTTCCGGCGACGGCGCGGGGAAATCTCGCGACTTCGTCCAGCCGCCTAGTTTTCCGGGCAGGCGGCGGAGCCAGCGGTTGCGGCGTTTCCAGCGGCCGATAGTGCGCGTGGCGAGCCACGTGGACCAGCGGTACAACCGCGGGCTGCGCACGGTGCGTGCCCAGAGTTTATAGGCCAACGATTCCAAGCGGTTCTGCTGGCTCGGTTCGTGATGCAATTGCTCGCGCAGCTTGACCAACATTTCGGGAATCTGAATCTTCACGGGACACGCCGCCTGACATGCGCCGCACAGGCTCGACGCGTGCGGCAAGTGATGATTGGCGCTCAGCCCGTCGTACAACGGCGTCAGCACGGCTCCGATCGGTCCTGCGTACACGCCGCCGTATGCATGGCCGCCGATGCTGCGATAGATCGGGCAGGCATTCAAACACGCGCCGCAACGGATGCAGAACAAGCTCTCGCGCAGCGGGCCGCCCAGAATTCGGCTGCGGCCGTTGTCCAGAATGACCAGATGAAACTCTTCGGGGCCGTCCAATTCGCCGTCGCGGCGCGGGCCGGTTACCAGTGAAGTGTAGACCGACAACTTCTGTCCGGTCGCCGCGCGGGCCAGCACTTTCAGAAAGAACGGCAGGTCCGCCAGCTTGGGGATCACTTTCTCCATCCCCATGACGGCAATGTGCACCTTGGGCAGCGTCGTCGTCAGTCGTGCGTTGCCTTCGTTCGAGATCAGCACGATGGTGCCGGTTTCCGCCACGGCGAAGTTTACGCCCGTGATGCCAACCTCAGCTACGGCGAAACGCGAACGCAGCGTACGGCGAGCGAACGCGGCCAGCGCCTCGCGGTCGTGGGGCAACGGCTCGCCGGCCGGGACACTGAGAATCTCCGCCACGTCATCCTTCGACAAATGCAGCGCCGGCCCGACGATGTGCGACGGCCGATGTCCCGCGACTTGGATGATGTACTCGCCGAAGTCCGTTTCGACCGTTTCAATGCCCGCTTTCTCCAGCGCCTTGTTCAGATGAATCTCTTCGCTGGTCATCGACTTGGATTTGACGACCTTCGTTGCACCGCGGGCTTGGATGATGTCCAAGATCGCGCGACATGCTGCATCGCTGTCGTCGGCCCAATAGACATGGCCGCCGAGCCGCAGGACGCTGGCTTCGAGCGTCTCCAGATGCTTGTCCAACTCGGCCAGCGTCGCGTCTTTAATCGCACGGGCCTGTTCGCGAATCAGTTCGGAATTGGGCAGCGCCGCCCAGGCTTGTCGATTCCTGACCCCCAACGTGTCGCCAAGCTGGCCGAGGATAACTTGCAGCTTGTTGTTGGCCAACGCCTGGGCCGAAGCAGCCAGGAACTCGTGGTGCTCCTGTCGCACGTAGTCGATCTTCGTCATGCATTCATCCAAAGCAGCAGAATCGTTACCAGCGGAGCGGCTCCGACCGTCACGGCGATAATTGTCACACCGCGCGGCGGCGGCACGATCCGGACTTTGTAAATCAGCGGCGCGAGCAGCAAGCAGAGCGTACCAGTCACGGCGGCGATAAACAACATCAGCGCGGGCAAGGCGCGCGCTTCGACCGGCACGTGGCCGCGATTAGAGAGCCAGACGACGGCCCACAGGATCAGAGCAAGCACGTCGGCAACGAATGTGGCCAGCATCGTCAGCATCCACGCGACGGTAACGGCGTCGGCCGCGCGGCTCTCCTGCGGCGCTCGGATTTTTGTTGAACCGCGTCGGCGTCCTTTCTTCCTGTCGTTTCTCTTCGTCTTGGCGGGCATTTCGGCATCTTATCCGCCGCGCGGAGAAAACACAGCCCGGCCGCTACGTACGACGGCTCTCCGAAGCCGTCGAAATAGCAATCGCCCTCGGAGGGCTCTCGGAGGGCCAACCTACAGATTCGTCCCGTTTAATTGGACAGCGCACCTTGGCACTCCGTAGCCGGATTCGTGAGAATTCGGGCGATTTGCGTTATCCAGTGGACCGAAATCTCACGATTTCGGCTACAAGGTGCGCTGTCCAATTAATACGGTCGCAACGAACATGCGAATTGCGTTGGCGGCTGGTTTGCTCACGGGGCGGTATTGACCTAGAGTTCTTTGGAATCGCTGTTCGCGTATTTTCGGTTTGGTCTTCGTATCCAATTTGAGCTGTCACGTGTCGCAATCGCAATTGGCAATCCAGCCGCCAGTCAGTTGGCAACCGCTTCAAGAGTCGCTGGCCGAGTTCCATGCGGAATTCGCCGGTTTGGAGCAGTTCGTCGACCGGCTGCTGGGCGAATTGGACTTGCTGCGCGGCCAGTTGCAGCAGAAGGCCGGCGAGTTGGCGCATGAGCGCAGCCGCTCGACGGAGTTGGCGGAACTGGTGGCCGAGCAGCGGCGCGAGGTGGCTCAGTACCAGCAGGAGAACAAACTCGAACTGCAACAACTGCGCGAATTGGTGGAGCGTCAAGCCGAACTCTTACGAGACGCGCCGCCGACTCGGCCGCGCGAGATTGCGGCCGTTGAAACAGCGCCAGAGCCGGACGTTGTGCATGCGAGTCAGGAAGTTCGGGATCCCGTTGTCAGCTCCGTCGTCGCGCAGTTTGCGAAGCTGCAGCACGACATGGCTCAGCGGCGAAAGACCAAAACCAGCGTGAATTAGGATCCGCGAAAAAATAACTTGTCGACTTAGCGGAACGGCGCAAGCCGTCCGGTGTCGCAAACCGGAGGGCTTGCGCCCTGCCGCTACTTTTCCAATTCATCAAGTTATTTTTTCGCGGTGAATTAGTTAGAACAGGCGCAGCGAACCATGAGCGTGGCATCTCGAAGTACGATCGGCGGGCTATTCGGCGGGCTAGGTTCACTGGCAACCAAAGCCGGTGGACTTTTCGGCGGACGTCGACGGGCGGTTGCTTCACTCGCCGCGGCCGTTGACGCACAAACGTCCCATGCCGCACACGCGTCGTCAGCGCGCGAAAGCACGCCGGGCGTCTCCGATACGCACGCGCTGATTGAACAAATGCTGGCCCAAGGACGTTTCGCGTTGCTGTTGCGCGAGCAGATCATCGGCCATCTCACTCGCGATCAACTCGAACGCGCGGTGGTGGCTTTGGATGAACAAATGTCGCTGGTTCCGGACGGCGACGTTCTGGTGGGCGGGTGGCGATCCGAAGCGGACGGGCCGCGCGATCAACTAACACCGGCGGACCGTATCGTGCCTGTCGAGGCACTGTACCTGGACCGCTATCCAGTCACCAACCGGCAATACCAACAATTCGTTGCGGCTGGCGGTTACGAGCAAATGGCGCTGTGGGATGCCGAGATTTGGCCCGGCATCCTGCAATTTGTGGATCGCAGCGGCGCGGCTGGTCCGCGGTCTTGGAGCGACGGCACTTTGCCGCGCGGGCAGGAAGAACATCCGGTTGTGGGAATCAGTTGGTACGAAGCGGCGGCGTACGCGCGGTGGGTCGGCAAGCGGCTGCCGACCGACGCCGAATGGATCAAAGCCGGAGCGTGGCCGGTCGCGTCTGCCGGTGCCCGGCCTCGGCAACGCCGCTATCCCTGGGGCGACACGATGGATCGGGCCTGTGCAAATCTCTGGGGATCGCGAGCTGCGGGGATCGTGCCGGTTGGCGAATATGCCGCCGGGGTCAGTGTCGGCGGTGTGTATCAACTGATCGGTAACGTCTGGGAGTGGACGTACAGCGATTTCGCTCCGTGGGAAGTAGCCGCCGGCAGGCTGCAAGTCGAAGGGCCGATGAAGAGCGTCCGCGGCGGTGCGTTCGACACCTACTTTGATCACCAGTGCACCTGCCAGTTTCAAAGCGGCGACAGCCCGCTGGCTCGCAAGCACAACATCGGGTTTCGCTGTGCGATCGGCGCGTGCGATTTGGCGTCGGTGGCGGACAACATCAACAGCGGCGATGGCAACCGTGTGCCGGCGGGCGGCGAGGCATGTGTCGCGGAGGTGAGCGTATGACACGCTGGGCAACTGTTTCGATGGACTCCTACCGCCTGGCAAAGTACGCCGTGCAAGTGCCATGCTATGTGTGCGAAAGCGGCAACACCTTCGACGCGGAACTCTGCCGTGATTGTTACGCACCGATGGCATTGGCTTATCAAGCCACGGCGCAAAAGGTTCATCCGCAGATGATCGCGGTCTTGGGAGCCGCCGGCGCGGGCAAGACAACCTATCTCGGGATACTGGCCGACATGCTGTCGCGGCGCGAAGACCGGATGCAATTCTGGGCGCGAGGCGCGTTTTCCGTGACGCTGCAACAAACGGCGATGGCGTCGTTGGCTCGTTGCGAATTTCCAGCGCCCACGCCGTGCAGGCCGGACCAGTGGAATTGGTTGCATTGCCAAGTGCGGCCGACTCGGCGGCGAGAAACGGAACTGATCATGCCCGATTTCGCGGGGGCCGCCGTCGAGCAAGAGATCGATCACCCCAACGCCTATCCGGTCATCCGACCGTATTTGACGCGCAGTGCCGGCGCGATCGTGTTGCTCGATGGTGCCGATTTGGAGAGCGGCGACCAGTCACAGGATTTCTTCGCCATGAAGCTCATGAGCTACTTGTGCGAACTGGATGGGAACCCAAAGAAAGGCTGGCCTGCTCGCCCGGTTGCATTCGTGTTTACGAAAGCAGACGCGAGCAGCACGTGCCTTGACGATCCCACTGGCTACGCACAGAAGCGCACACCCGGCCTGTGGCGCCAATGCCAACAGCGACTGCGCCGGCACCAATTCTTCGCCGCCAGCGTAGTCGGCGCGTCGGCCTACGAAATACACCTCGGCATCCGCGTGTCCGTCCCGTTGCGCATCGAACCGCACGGCGTCGTCGAGCCGTTCGAGTGGCTGGTCGAGCAAGTTGCTCGATAGCGCAAGTGCCGTGTGCGTAGCCGAAGTCGTGAGACTTCGGCGTTGACTGAAGTCTCACGACTTCAGCTACCGGTGCTTCCGCCATTTTCTAGCTGGCGCCCGCAGGTCTTGAACTTGCCCTCGCCAATTCGTAAGTTTGTTCGACGAGCAACACGCCAATCTCTGACCCCTGACCTCTGACCCCTGACCTCTCCCTTGTCCACACCGCTCACGACATCCCCCGGAACACTGCGGCCGATGTTGCGGCTGGCGACGCCGGTGATGCTCGAAGAGTTGCTGAACTTGCTGGTCGGCTATACCGATTGGTGGCTGACGGGGCATTACCTCGAAGGCCCGTCGTACAAAGCGGCGATGGGACTGATGGCGTATGTGATGTGGATGTTGCCGGCGTTGTTTGCTTCAGTGGCGATCGGTGCGCTGGCTTTGACTTCGCGATTCATTGGCGCGGGGGACCGCAGCAGCGCGCGGCGGGTGATCGGCCAAGCGATGCTCATGGGCATCGCCGTCGCCGCACTGGCCACGTTGGCGGCCGTCTTGTTCGGCGAGCGATTCGTCGCGGCCATGCAGTTGAAAGCGGACTCGGCCCCGCTGGCTGTCGCGTACTTGTGGATTCTGATCCCGGCCATCCCGGCAATCATGGTCGAGCAAGTCACGATCGCTTGTCTGCGCGGTGCCGGGGATACGGTCAGCGGACTGGTTGCGAAGACCATTGTTAATGTGGTGAATGTGATACTTAGCGTCGCGTTGGTCACCGGCTGGGGGCCGTTTCCCAATCTCGGCTGGCAAGGTTTGGCGATCGGCACATCGTGTGGACACGCGGTTGGCGCGATGATCTTGCTGGGAGTATTGATTCGCGGCCGGGCCGGTTTGCAATTGCGGCTGGGAAGCATGCGGCCGGACGGCCAACTCATGCGCCGGCTGCTGCGGGTGGGTATTCCCGGCGGAGCGGATACGCTGCTGATTCTAACTTGTCACCTGATCTATGCGGCAATCATCAACGCTTCGGGCACGCTCGACGCGGCCGCGCACGGACTGGGCATACAGATCGAAGCTTTGGCGTATCTGCCCGGCTCGGCGTTTCACGTGGCTGCGGCGACCATGGCGGGCCAGTATTTGGGAGCGGGCGACGAACCGCGAGCCGTTCGCGGCGTGCTCACGGCGTGTCTGGTCGGCGGCGGCATCATGACCGGGGCCGGCTTGTTGTTCTTCTTCGGCGGCGAGTGGCTGACATCGTTCTTTACCGGCACGACGGAATCCGAAACCGCGCAGCTCACCACGCGGCTGCTGAAGATCGTGGCCGTGTCCGAGCCGTTTCTGGCTGTGGCAATGGTACTGACCGGGGCACTGCGCGGCTCGGGCGACACGCGCTGGCCGCTGCTGATCACGCTGATCGGCCTGGTCGGCGTGCGCATCCCGGTTGCCTGTTTGCTGGCTTGGGATGAAATCGCCATACCCATGACAACAATATCACTGACAGGCTACGGCTTGGGCGTGGTCGGTGCGTGGTATGCCATGGTCACCGACGTCGTACTCCGCAGCATGCTGGTCACGTGCCGCTTCTTTCACGGCGGCTGGAAGCGGATCAAAGTCTGACGAGTGCCCCGTCAGCCATAGACTGATGGACGTAGCCGAACTCGCCAGAGTTTGGTTTTCCCGAGATCCGGCCAAAGTCTGGCGACTTCGGCTACCCACTTATGCTTGGCTTACGGAGCACTAGCGCCGGTCCAAAAGTTCCGCGATGTGCAGCACTTCGACGCTATGCCCCTCGCGATGCAAACGGCCGCCGATGTTCATCAGGCAACCGGCGTCGGTGGAAACCAGCGCATCGGCCTGCGTTCGCAGCAGGCAAGCCATTTTATCGTTGACCATCGCGCCGGAAATCTGCGGGTAGCGGACAGCGAACGATCCGCCGAAGCCGCAGCACTGTTCTTGATGATCCAGCGGCACGTACGTCGCGCCCTGTACGTGGCGAATCAGTTGCTCGACCTCGTCCTTCTGTCCCAGCATCCGCAAATGACACGCGAAGTGATAAGCCACCTGGCCGTCGAAGCGCGCCCCAACGTCGACGACACCCAGTTTATTGACCAAAAAGTCGCTGAACTCGAACATCCGCTCAGACAGGTGCAGGGCTCGCCGGTGCCAGTCCGGTTCGCCTTGCAGCAAGTGCGGAAACTCGACCTTCACCATCGCCGCGCACGAACCCGACGGTGTGACCACGAGATCATCGCCTTCGAAAACGCCGATCGTGTGCTTGGCCTGCTGGCGAGCCAGTTCGGCAAAGCCGCCGTTGTACATCGGCTGTCCGCAACAGGTCTGGTCGGCGGGGAAGTTGATCTCATGTCCCAACCGGCGGAGCAACTTCACCGTCGCCATGCCTGCGGCCGGCCGAATCACGTCGCCCAAACAGGTAATCATCAGAGAGATTTTCACCGCGCGGATTCACTTCTGCTCGCCGATGCACCACAGGTGATCGAAGGTGCGAATGAAGATGTCGCCGTTGGAAATTGCCAGCGACGAATTGGTGGCTTCTCCTCTGCCCAATGAATTGGCGGCCAGCAGTTCGTAGTTCGGGCTGGCGGCGAAGACCAGCGTGTCGGCGCTGCGCATCAGCACGTACAGGCGGCCGTTGGCGTGAACCATCGAACCCCACGTTGTGCCGCCGCCGGGCCGCTTGTCGACCTTCCAAACCTCTTCGCCCGTCCGCAGTTCGAAACAATGCGGCACGCCGTTCTCTTCGATCATGTACACGTAGTCGCCGATGACCATGCCGGAACCGACGCGCTGCGTGTTCTTGGGATGGTGCCAAAGCCGATCGGCGGTGATGTCACCCGATCCACGCAGCTTCACGGCCAGACCTGCGCCGCCGTAACCCGACATGGCCACCGCCACGCCATTGCCGTAAAGCGGCGAGGTGTAAACGTACTTGCTCAAACCTTCACAGAGCCACAGCTCCTGTCCCGACTTGGGATCGAAGCCTTTCAGATGCGGCGACATGCTCAGCAGCAATTGGTCGCGACCTTCGACGTTGGCAATCAGCGGCGTGCCCCACGAGCCCGATTTCTCGTCATGCTCCCAAACCGTTTCGCCGGTTTGTTTATTCACCGCCAGCAGAAAGTTACGCCCCTGTTTCTCGTTCGGCCCGCACCACAGAATGGCCAGATCGCCGTACAACACGGGCGACGACCCGCTGCCGAATGCATGCTCCCACCTGCCCAGATCGGTGCGTTTCCAAAGTACCTTACCGTCGACGTCAAAGCAGTACATTCCGGCCGACGCGAAGCTGACCACCACGCGCTCGCCGTCGGTCGCAGGCGAAGCGTTCGCGTACCAATTGGCATTCCAGTTCTTCTCCTTTTCCGAATAAGGCACATCCTGTTGCCACAGCAGTTTGCCGTCGGCACGAGCGAAGCAGAGCAGGCTGCGAATCACACCGTCCGTGTTGGCCTGCGTGAGAAAAATTCGGTCGCCCCAAACCACCGGCGTCGAGTTGCCTTGATGAGCCAACGGAATCTTCCACTTCACGTGCTCCTTGTCGCTCCAATTCAGCAGCACATTCGTCTCTTCACAGAACCCCTGCCCCGAAGCCCCGCGCCACGCCGGCCAATCTTCAGCCCGCAACATGGAGGTGGCGGCGATCAACAACACAAACAACGCTACGTTTCTTCGCATGGCAATTCTCTCTAACACTCTTCAGTTTCCACGAACACTCGTGCCCACCCAACCATCTTTCTACCCCAATCTTCCCGCCCTCCCCTCATTTCTGTCGAACAGGGGTTTGTACGGTATTCCGAACGTATCGGCGACGGCTTGATTGGTGACTTGGCCTTGATGAATGTTCACGGCGGCGGCGATGGGGGGCAATTGGCGAGCGGCGGCTTCAATGCCATGGTTGGCGATGTGCAGGGCCCAGGGCAACGTGACGTTGCACAGCGCGAACGTGCTGGTGCGGCCCACGGCGCCCGGCATGTTGGTCACGCAGTAGTGCACGACATCCTCTTCGATGTACGTCGGGTCGCTGTGCGTGGTGGGGCGGCTGGTTTCCAGGCAGCCGCCTTGATCGATGGCCACGTCGATGATCACGCTGCCGGGCTTCATCAGCTTCAGATCGTTTCGTGTGACCAGATGCGGCGCCTTGGCTCCGGGAATCAGCACCGCGCCGATCACCAAATCGGCCAGCCGCAATTGCTCGCGAATTACGTGCCGGTCGCTGTACAGCACATTGACGTTGGCCGGCATGATGTCGTCCAGGTATCGCAGCCGGTCCATGTTGATATCCAGAATGGCGATGTCGGCGTGAAAGCCCGCCGCGATCTTCGCCGCGTTCGCTCCGACCACGCCGCCGCCGAGAATCGTAATGTGAGCCGGCGCGACGCCCGGCACGCCTCCCAGCAAAATGCCGCGCCCCATTTGCGGCCGTTCGAGGAACTTGGCCCCTTCCTGAATGCTCATGCGGCCCGCCACTTCGCTCATCGGCGTCAGCAGTGGCAGCCGCCCGCCATCGTCGCGCAGCGTTTCATAGGCCACGCACGTCGCGCCGCTGGCCACCATTGCTTCGGTCAACTCGCGGTCGGCGGCAAAGTGGAAATACGTGAAGATCGTTTGTCCCGCGCGGATCAGCGGAAACTCGGCGGCCTGCGGCTCTTTGACTTTGACGATCAAATCGGCGCGGGCGAAGATCTCCCTGGAACCGGCAACCAACTCAGCGCCTTGTTCCAAGTATGCGTGATCGGGCAACCCCGAGCCCAACCCTGCGCCGGCCTCGACCAGCACCTTGTGCCCGGCGCCGACCATCTCTTCGACTCCGACCGGCAGCATTGCGACGCGATATTCGTCGCCTTTGATTTCCTTTGGCACTCCAATGATCACCGGTTCACTCCCTGTAGCTTGACTCTCCGAGTCGAGCAGTCCGGTCATGCTCGACTCAGAGAGTCAAGCTACCCTCGTTCGGCACCGCGGTCAAACGACTCGCCCCTCAAATGGTCCACGGCGCGCGATACGGCCGCTCGAGCATCGCGCTTGCTTCGTCGTCGCCGACGATTTGTTCGTTGACCGGATCCCACTGGATCTTGCGGCCGAGGATCGCGGCGATGTTGCCCAAGTGGCAGACGGTGGCGCTGCGGTGGCCGATTTCGACGTCGCAGATCGGTAGCTTGCGGGACTTCATGCAGTCCAGGAAATCGCCGTGGTGGCTGTTGCTCACGTACAAGTGCACGTCGCCGCTGCCGATCGGCTGCTTGATGATTTCTGCGGGAGTGCTCTTCAGCGTGCCGCGGTTTACATGGATCGTGCCGCTGCTGCCGATGAACGTTGTGCCGCTCGGAGTGTCCTTTTGCCCTTGACCGACGATCATCTTCACGCCGTTGGCATACGTGTGCGTGATGCGGCAGGTTTCCGTCACGTCGTGCCAGTGCTGAGGATGAAACGTCGCCGTGCCTTCGATCTCGACCGGTCCGGTGTCGTCGGCGCCGATGCCCCACTGGCCGATGTCGATGTGATGAGCGCCCCAGTTGGTCATCTGCCCGCCGGAATAGTCCCAGAAAAAGCGGAAGTTATAGTGCACGCGCTTCTCGTTGTACGTCCGGTACTTTGCCGGGCCGAGCCACAAATCGTAATCCAACTGCGGCGGCGGGTCGCTGTCCGGCGGCGGCGGCGACTTGGTAAACGGATGGTTCGGGCCGGGAATGCCGACCAACACGGTTTGCAGATCGCCGATCCGACCCGAGCGAACCAGTTCACAGGCCAAACGAAAGTTTTTATCCGAACGTTGCTGTGACCCTGTCTGCACAATGCGGTTGTTAGCCCGCGCCGCTTCGACCATCTTGCGGCCTTCGGAAACGGTCAGCGACAGCGGCTTCTCGCAGTACACGTCCTTGCCCGCCTGACACGCATGAATCGTGGGCAGCGCGTGCCAATGATCGGGCGTGGAGATTACGACCGCGTCAATGTCCGTGCGTTCGAGCAGCTTGCGGTAATCCGTGTATGCATCGCACTTGCCGCGAGCGTTTTCGACGGACTTGACCGCCTTGGCCAAATGATCTTTATCGACGTCGCAAACCGCCACCGCCTGATTGATAAACCCGCGCAGATTCCCGCCCCCTTGCCCACCCAGCCCGATGTGCCCGGTGGCAATCTTGTCGTTGGCGCCGAAGGCACGTGAGGGGACAAAGTAGGGCACGGCCAATGCACTGGCCGCGCCGGCAGATACTTTCAAAAAGCGGCGACGATTGAATTCCAATTTCGCTGTCATGGAGTGATCTCTCTATCAAAGGGATAAACATTGGTCCGGTTCAAGGAATTCCCAAGGTAAACAGCAAGCAATCTTCGATCGATTCGATAGCCTGCCAACCACACTTCGCCGCGACGAGCATTCATGCGGAATCCTCGGCCGCCAGTTGCTCGGCGTAGTCATGCAGTCCCTCTTCCGCCAGTGAAATATCTTCGTCGGCAGACTCGGCGTATAGGGCCGCCAATTCTGTCGGGTCGAGCGCCTGATTTACGTATTCTTTGACAGACATTGGTCACCTCACATTCGGTGGTCACCTGTCGATTATAACGCTTGCCTACTTCTCGACACGGTACAAGTGCGTACTCGTGCGTAATATCAGCGAATTGCCAGTCACCGCAGGCGAGGCCATGAAGCCGTCGTCGAATTGGTTCTCGGCCAGCACGACGTACTCGCGGCCCGGCTTGATCACGGTGATTTTTCCTTCTTGGCTGAAGAAGTAAATGCGGCCGTCGGCGTACAGCGGCGAGGCAGAATAGTTGCCGCCCAGCCGGGCCGACCAGACTTCTTCGCCCGTCTTAGCTTCCAAACAAGTCGCCGTACCGCCGTCGTGAACGTTGTACAGCAAGTCGCCGATCAGCAGATGCGACGGCTTCGAGCCGACGCTCTTCTTCACAGTCCAGACGACGTGCGAGTCGGTGACGTCGCCCTGCCCATCGGGTCGCACGGCCAGCAAGTCGGCCTTGGAAAACCCCGTGTTAATGAACACCAGCCCGTGACCGAACAGCGGCCGCGCCGTCGCGGAATATCCAGTGTAGCGGACTCGCCACAGTTCTTCGCCAGTGTATGGATCGTAAGGCAACTGCCGGTAGATAAACTACCCGTAGCCGAACTCGTGAGAGTTCGGGGACCGGAAGTCTCACGACTTCCGCTACGACGCGGTGGTAGGCTATTTCCCGGGAGTTGCCTAAGCCAGCGCGGCCTTGGACGTGGGGCTGATCAGTTGCAGCTTGCCATTGACTTCGATGATCGTCGGCGTGCAATAGGCTTTCATCAAGTCGCCGTTGTCCGTGCCGTAGTCGACCGCGCGATCTTTCTTCCAAATTGTCTTGCCGGTGGTCTTATCCAACGCCACGATGTACTGAAAATCGAATCCATCGTAGTGAATGATCAGCATTTCGCCGAACAGAATGGGCGACGAGCCGGGGCCGCGATAATGCTCGCAAGGCAGATCGCGCCGCATCCAAATGGTTTGAGCCGATTTCGTGTCCAAACACGCCGTGCCGTAACTGCCGAAGTGAATGTATACGCGCCCCTCTTCAATCACCGGAGTGCACGACGCGTAACTATTCAGCAAATGAATCTCGCTGGGCGCTTCGTTCTCGAACAGCTTGATGTCGTGCACGATCTTGCCCGATTCGCGGTCCACGCACACGGCGAACATCTGCTTGCCGTCTTCGGTGGCCGTGGTCATCCAAAGCTGCTCGCCCCAAAC
>JBGTKH010000194.1:0-8520 GCA_041744735.1 Pirellulaceae bacterium
GCATGCCGTTGCGGTTGCCGACCAACACGCTCGCGGGTCCGCAATTCGACGCCCGGCTGGCCGAGGGCGACCGGCGCAGCGGCGTCTATCTCTACCGCACGTGCTGTCCCGACTGCCACGCCTGCGAAGCGATTCGCATCGACGTCGACCGGTTCACTCCCAGCCGCACGCAACAGCGCACGCTGCGGCGCGGCGATCGCTTGCTGGAAGTGGAAGTCGGCCCGCCCGTCGTGGACGCTCAGCGCGTCACCCTATTCAACCTCCACCGCCGCGGTCGCGATTTGGCGCGCTACGATTACGACATCGACGCCGACGGTTATCGCGCGTTTCTGGTCGATACTTGCTGCGACACGCTGGAGATTTGCTACCGGCAGGCCGGTCGCATGGTCGCGGTGGCGATCAGCGATCGCGGCGACGACAGCATGTCGGCCGTGTACTGTTACTTCGATCCCGCCTTCAGCCAGCTTAGCCCCGGCGTCTATTCGATTCTGAAACAGATCGAACTCTGCCGCCGCTGGCACGTGCGTTACCTGTATCTGGGCTACTACGTTGCCGAGTCCGAGCACATGGCGTACAAATCTCAATACCTGCCGCACGAGCGTTTGATCGGCGGCACCTGGCGGCGCTTTGAACGAACACTCTCGAACCCCGTCGCGTAGCCCGATCGCGCTTCCTTGCCGAAATGTCGCAACCGTCTGACGTTCCGCCGCCGAAGCACGATCCGTACGCGGCTCTGCGGCTGCGCAATTTTCGACTGTACTTCATCGGCAACGTGCTGGCCGTCGTGGGCATGCAAATGCAATCGGTTGCCGTGGGCTGGGACGTCTATCAGATTACGGGCTCGGAATTGGCGCTGGGCTTGGTGGGGTTGGTGCAGTTTCTTCCCATCATCGTGCTGGTGCCGCTGGCCGGGCACGTGGCGGACCGGTTCAGCCGCAAATGGATCGTGGCGATCGCGATGAGCGTCATGTCGATGGCGTCGCTGGCTTTGGCGTGGGTCGTGTGGTCGCAGGCCGATCATCGCTGGATGTACGTGTGTTTGCTGATCACCGGCATGGCCCGCGCGTTTCAGCAGCCGGCCAAATCGTCGCTGTTGCCGCAGATCGTCCCGAAAGAGCACTTCAGCAACGCGGTGACGTGGAACTCCAGCGGCTTTCATTTGGCGGCCGTGTGCGGTCCAGCCGCGGGCGGACTTTTGATTAGTCTCGCGGGCACGGGGAAACTCGCGGGCACGGGGAAATTCGTGTACTTGGTCGACGCAGTGGCCGCGTTGTGTTTCGTCGTCGCGTTGGCGTTGATTCAGGTGCAACGCAAGTCGGCGGCCAGCAAAGGCGTCAGCTTAGTGGAACTGGCCGCCGGATTTCAGTTTGTGCGCCACCACCCTGTGATCCTCGGCGCGATGGCGCTGGACATGTTCGCCGTGCTGTTCGGCGGTGCCACGATGTTACTGCCGGTATTTGCAAACGACATTCTGCAAGTCGGGGCCTACGGACTCGGCTGGCTGCGCGCCGCGCCGGCCATGGGGGCGCTGATGATGGCCATGGTGCTGGCGCATCAACCCATCCAGCGAGCCGGCCGCGAACTGTTCTGGTCAGTGGCCGGATTCGGCCTGGCCACGATCGCGTTCGGCTACTCCACTTCGCTCGCGCTATCGCTGGCCATGTTATTTCTGACCGGCGCGTGCGACAACGTCAGCGTCGTGATCCGCCACACGCTGGTCCAAACGCTGACGCCCGACGAACTTCGCGGACGAGTCTCGGCCGTCAACAGCCTCTTTATCGGCGCGTCGAACGAGTTAGGCGGCTTCGAGTCCGGCCTAGTCGCCCACTGGTTCGGCCCCGTCATCAGCGTAGTCAGCGGCGGGATCGGCACGCTCGTCGTCGTCGCCGCCACCGCGCTCACAATCCCCAAGCTGCGGCGCCATGGTCCACTGTAGGCGGAAGCTGGTCTCACTAGCAGGAATGCCAGCGTGGATTCCGTGACGCCAGTTGTTCGGATAGGATTGAAGAATCGCGTTCTCGTTGTTAAGCGTAGATTGCGACATTGACGGAGACAAAGTGATGGCACAAAGGAAATATTTGCGGAGATCAATGATGAGTTCTATTTCGACTTGGGACCGTGGGGCAGAAATCCTCGTCAGGACGATCCAGCCCGATGATGGCACTCTTCCTGCCGCGGCGGCCCGTTCCATCCTTGGGTTTCAACTTTCACCGGCAGACCGGCATCGCGTCAATGAGCTTGCGGCGATGGCCCGAGCGGGCACGCTGACCGCAGAGGAACGCGAAGAACTCGACGAATACGAGCGGATTACGTGCCTGCTGGAATTGATGCAATCGAAGGCTCGCTTGTCGCTCAAGAAAGCTGGAAAGAATCCCTGAGCGCCGCATGGATGCTGATCTGCACAGTCTATTCAACCCGCGCAGTGATCGTTGGGCGGACCACTTTGAATGGAACGGACCGGTGCTGGTCGGAAAGACTTCCATAGGCAAAGTCACTATCGAAGTACTGGCGATCAACCTTTCCTATCGGGTTGCACTCCGCGCGGCATTGATTGAAGAAGGTGTGTTTCCTTCGGACGTTGATTGACTCACTGTCGAGGCAACGGCCTGCAAGTTGTACGCGCGCAACGGTCGCCGTCGTTTTCTGGGCTGGTTTCTACGCGAGACTACAACGCGGCTTGAAGGATTCCTAGCAAATCAGTCTGTGTAGCGCGCCGCGGATTGATCCAGAGGAGGCGTTTGATGGCGAAGGACTTTTCGGCGAAGGTGGGGAGTTGGGCGGCAGTGCCGCCGATGTCGCGGATGCGGGCCGGGATGTTGATGTCGCGTTTGAGTTGTTCGACGGCGGCGATGGCTTGCTCGGCGGCTTTGTCTTCGCTCAGGCCGCTTACGTCTTGACTTAGCAGTGCGGCGATGCGGGCGAAGGTGGATTTGCGTTCGGGAAGATTGAAGCGCATGACGTACGGCAGCAGCAGGCCGTTGCCGGCGCCGTGCGAGCAGTGCAGAGCGCCGCCGAGCGGATACTCCAGCGCGTGAACCAGCGCGACGCCGCAGTTGGAGAAGGCCATGCCGGCAATCGTGGCGGCCAGCGACATGCCTTCGCGCGCGGCTCGGTTCTGTGGCTCGTTGACCGCGGTGACCAAATGGCGGCCGATCAGTTCGATGGCCTTCTCGGCCAGACAATCGCCCAGTGGATAGCGGCCTTCGTACGCACAGGTTTCGCCGGGCGGAACTTCGAGTTGGTCGTAATCGGTCGCCGTGTAAGCCTCGATGGCGTGAGTCAACGCGTCGATGCCGCTGTCGGCGGTGACTTGACTGGGACAGGTGAGCGTCAGATCGGGATCGACTACCGCTAGCGCCGGCCGCAGGTAGTTGCTGAGCGTGCTGACTTTCATCTGGTTGGCCGTGTCGGTCAGCACGGCGGCGTGAGACACTTCGCTGCCCGTGCCGGCGGTGGTGGGCACGCACACCAGCGGCAACACCGGGCCGGGAATTCGGTCAAAGGAAAAATAATCGGCGGGCGAACCGCCGTGCGTGTACACGGTGGCCACGATCTTCGCCAAGTCCATGTTGCTGCCGCCGCCCAGCCCCACGATCGCGTCGGGCTGGAACTGCCGTGCATGTTCGATCGCCGACCGCGCGATGTCGATCGACGGTTCGGCCTCGCTGCCGTCGAACACATCGACCGCGATCCGAGCTTCGTCCAACGGCCGGCGCACCTGTTGCAATATGCCGACCCGGTCCAGCACCTTGTCAGTCACGATCAGCACGCGGCCCAACTTTCGCCGTGCCACCAACTGGCCGACTTGCCGGACCGCGCCGGAGCCAAACACCAACTGCCCGGCCGTGTAGAAGTTCCACGTGCTGCGCATGGCTACTGCTTCTCCAACAGGTCTTGGACCATTTGCGCGACCAGTTCCGGTTTGTTCTTTGCCACTAGGTGGTCGATCTGCTCCTGCTTGATGCCCATTTTTTCCAAATGCCCGGCGATGCTCTTCCAATGCTTGTCGCGCTGCTTGCCCTCGGACAGGTACAGTTCCGTGACCAGTTCCTGAAGCCGCTGGAGCGAGATCGCCTCGCGGTTCTGGTAGTAGTTCTTGATGACTTTTTCTTGGTACTTCGAGTGTTTGGCCATCGCTTGCATCCTGCTGAATAAGTACGGGTCCAATCACGATGCGCCATCGTGGCAAAAATCGGCTCGCGCGTAAAGGCGGTTGCGGACGACGATGCTACGAACGCCGCGTCGGGTGGGAAAAGCCTGGTCTCGTCGGCAGGCCTATTTTTCTTGCGGCAGGCAGTACAGCAGGGCCGGCGGAATTGGACTCAGTGCCGGCTGTCCGGGCGGCTGCCATTGCACGTTGACCATGCCCCGGTTCTCGACATATCCAACGGACATGATCGGCACGGTGCCGGCTTTGAGCGTGATGCGAGCAATCGCATTTTCGCCATCGTGATAGCAGACTTCGCGGCCGTCGACATACAGTGCGTTGCGGTCGCAAAAGCTCGAGGACATGAATGCGTATTCGCCGGGAACGCTAATCTTCAGATACCCGTAGGCGACGGCGTTCCATTGTTCTTGGTAAGTCCACGGACTAAGCGAATTTGTCGCGCCCGGGCTGCCAATCGGATTGGCGAATTCGCTGGGCGGAACAAGCAGATTGTTTTCCCCGGTTTGTTGTGGCGGGGGCATCGGAAAATGAACGACCAGCAATCCCTGCCGCAACTTCCGGATGTCCATTCCCATTACACGCGGCCGGTTATCGGGCCGATACTCCTCTGGCTCGGACGCCGTATCCGCTGGCGCGGGCGGTTCGGCGCCGCGAACCAGGGCCAAGCGTTTTTCGACTTTGGCTTTAACTAACCCGGAGACGTTGGGGGCAGCTTCGCTGTACCATTGAGCGGCATGCGTTCGCACATGGTCTTGGAGCGGGCTCTCTTTCGCCTCGGCCAGATCCCACCAGACGTCGGCCACCTGGACTTGCTCGCTCGGTCGCCGGGGAGCGGCCAGCTCCAGTTTCGCAGTTTCCGCCAGCTTCGCGTCGCTGCCCTTTGCCAAGAATGGCAGACCATGATCCCATTGCTGTTTGACGAAGCAGTAATGTTCGCCCAAGATTGAATTGGCTTGTGGGTCGTCGGGATGCTGCTCCAATGCGATGACGGCTTGACTGACGGCGTCCAGCGCGGCCTTATATCGCGCGACTTGTTGGTTGC
Source organism: Pirellulaceae bacterium (assembly GCA_041744735.1). Classification (GTDB taxonomy): domain Bacteria; phylum Planctomycetota; class Planctomycetia; order Pirellulales; family Pirellulaceae; genus JBGTKH01. Next base: position 5,211 of record JBGTKH010000194.1, read on the forward strand.
GCTGCTGGGCCTGTTTCTTCAACTCCGCGTCGCCCGACTTGGTTGCGGCGTCGATGGCGGTGGTGGCGAACTGCTCGGCGTCATCGCTGCGGTCAGCTTGCACGGCGTCGTCGGCTAAACGGATGGCGAGCGTGGCGACGTTCTCCCAATTCGATGCCGTTCGCGCATGTTGGGCAGCCGCGCTGAGCGACTTGGATTTCAACTCCCAGACGTCCGATTCGTACCATTTGCCCAAGTCGTTGGTAGACCGGTCTAAGAGGTCGGCGTTGGAGGATGCGACGGCTAGATCCCAGGCCTCGCGCAGCAGAACAAATCGCGCCGCGGAATCCTGCTTCGTTTCACTGGCCACCGTCAACAACTCGTCCGCCAAGGCGGCCTTCTGCTCGGCAGTCGTGGCGGCCTCGTAATCCTCCTTAAACACTTCCCTGACGACTTGCCGCGCTTGGTCTTGAGCGGCGTCATCGGGAAAGGGCTCGCGCTTTGGCGGCGAGCTGGTGGCAGCAATTGCAACGTCGGCCGCCGCCGCGGGCACGCTCTGCGAATCACCGCTGGGCGGCGCCGGCTTATCCGCAGTATCCGTCCGCACGGCGACGTCGACCGGTACAGAACTCTCCGCAGGTTGCTGGTGTAAGACTATGGCGGCTGCGGGCTGGGCGTTGTCGATCGGCGCTTGTGACGGCTTGGAATCAGCCGGCTCTTGTGTGGCATTCGCTAGTTCACTCGCCGCTAGTTGTTCGTCATTTTCGTCGGCGGATGAGAGTTCCCGCGGGTCAGCGATATTCGCCGAGTGAACCGCCCTATCGGGCGTGAGTTGCCGCTGGTGGTCTTGAGGGGCCACGTCCGATTCCCGGTTGCCAGCTTGGCGCACGACGAAAAAGGTAAGCACCGCCAACATCGCAAAGTTGGCTCCGCCGATTAAGGCCAACAGCGAGGAAGGTTTTCCGCCGAACCAGTTCGCTGGCGATACCGCCGCGGTAACCGGCGTGACTTCGCCGGCTGGGCTAACCGTGGCAGCGGGCGGGACCGCGGGAGCCGTGCTTTTCGCAGGTCGCGGGATTGGTGCGGATGCGGCGTGGCAAACTGCGACAGGTCCTTCCGGCTGCGGCAGCGGCCTTTCTTGCGACCGCGACTTTGCAGCCAAGTCCGCCTGCAATTGGCGATCGTACTCGGCCTTTGTGCGCGGATTCAGCAGGCACTCTTTGGCTGCCAAGATCTCATCGGCGAGCCGCTGCGAATCCGCCGCGTGTTCACTCGTCTGGAACGTGCGCACGCATGATAACTGCCACTCGGCGGCATGAGAAATGACATCGGGATTAGGTTCGAAGAGGTCGATCGCCAGCAACCGATAGTGGTTGGGCGGCAGGTCAAGGGGCGAAATCCCTAACCACACCTGGTACGGTTCAAAGGCAGCAGTCATCGCGCATCCACCAAACTCGAGAGCGGAACTGACCGCGTCATTATTGAGTCTTCCCGCTGGTTGTCAATCGTCCCGGACTGGTATAGGGTCCCGCCGAAGGGTTCCCGCACGGTGGAAGTTCGCCCCAAAAATCACGCGCCCGCCCTTTTCGCAGTGGGCATCGGGCGGTAGATTTTCGTCGGTCGGCTTGCTAATATGGCCTTCTCAACGGCCGGCCTGCGGACAGGTTGTTCTGTACGCAGCGAGAACTGAAGACCACGAACTGAATTTCCCGGCGACACCGACTATGCCCATCGTCAAGTTTGTCAAAGAGAAGAAGGAAATCGAAGTCCCCGAGGGTGCCAATCTTCGCAAAGAGGCGTTGAAGGCCGGCATCAACTTGTACCACGGCATGAACGGCCGCGGCGCGTTGCTAAACAAGTACTTGAATTGTTATGGCTTCGGCATGTGCGGAACCTGCCGCGTGTTGATCAAAAAGGGGATGGAAAACACCAACCAAATGGGGTTCGTTGAGAAGGCCAAATTCCGCGGCCTGCCGATCCCCGACCCGGCTTGCTTGGCGTACATCGGTCACGAGGACGAGATGCGGTTGGCCTGCTGCACGACCGTGCACGGCGACATCGAGGTCGAGACCGGCCCGGAGTTCAATCTCTGCGGCGAGAATTTTTTTAGCTAGTCCCTGCGATGAAGCAAATCGTCGCCATCGTGAAGCCCTTCATGGCCGAAAAGGTTTTGGAGGGATTGAAGCGTGCGCCGCTGGAAGCGTTCAGCGTCCGCGAGGTGAAAGGTTACGGGCGGCAGAAGAGCTACCTGGACCAGTACGGCGACACGGAGTACTCGCTGGCGTTTCTGCCGAAGGTTGAAATCGTATTGTGGGTGGACGACGCGCGCGTCGACGAGATCGTGCGCAAGATCGTCGAACTCTCCCGCACCGGCCGCATGGGCGACGGCAAAATCTTCGTGATGCCGGTGACGGCGTATGAGAGCGTGATCGATATCGGAGCGGAAGGGTAGCGTCAATCGCGAATTCACGCGGGCCTGATTTGAATGACGAATGACGAAATACCCAATGACGAAAGAATGACGAATGTCGAATGACTAATGACGAGGGAGGATTGTCGACACGCACGCATTCAACGCGGCCGTCACGTGTCCAACGACTACATTGAGCGTATTCGTCATTCGTGCTTTGTCATTCTTTCGTCATTTGTCATTAGGAATTCGTCATTTGGCCGCCCTGTAGTCATGCAGCCTCGCTTTGCACAATTGCCGTTGCCTGCAGGCATCGAACCGGACGGTGTGAAACCGGCTACGTCGCTGGCGTTTACCGAAGGGCCGGCGGTCGATGCGGATGGCACAGTGTACTTCTCCGACATCGAAAACAACCGCATCATGAAGCTGGCCCCCGACGGGACTCGTAGCGTGTTTCGCGAGCCGAGCGGACGCACGAACGGTCAGACGTTCGATCACCAGGGGCGGCTGTATCACTGCGAAGGCGCCGAATTCAGGGCGTGTATCGTATCGACCTCGACGGCCGCGTCACTCGTATCCTCGAGCAGCCCGACATCCAACGCCCCAACGGCATCGCGGTCACGCAGGACTCATCATGTCGCCTAACGGAAATTTGAAAGGCCGCATTCCGATTTACGAAGACGTGCTCACCAACCTAGCGTTCGGCGGCCGCGACGGACGCACGTTATACATCACCGCGGGCAAGACGTTGTACACCACGCGCGCGGCGATTCCGGGGCAAGTGGCGTTTCCGAAGTGGTCGGTGTGAAGTCACGTAGAGGGTCACGTAAAGGGGTCGGGAGTCTTTTTTCAGGTCCGCGAAAATCGATTCATGAATTAGCGAGAGCTTTCCGCCGACACGAAAAAAGACGCCCGACCCCG
>JBGTKH010000195.1:0-8553 GCA_041744735.1 Pirellulaceae bacterium
CCGCAGCGGCGAACGGCGGCAATTGGAAGAAAACGCCATCGTCGAGGCCCTGCGCGAACAAGTTGCCCGCTGGCGCGAACGCGGTGATTGGACCAAACTGCAGTGCATCGAGCTACTGATCGTCCGCGGCTGGGCCAACAAGGACGTGGCTCAAGAGCTGAACATCAGCGAGCAACAGGTAGCCAACTTCAAATTCGATTTCCTGGCCCGCCTGCGAACGATCATTCGCAAGCAAGGATTATCCGAAGACGTGTTTCCGGAACTTTACGAGAGTTAGCAGAGGTAAAGAGCAATGTCCGGACGTTCGTTGAAGGAAGCCGCCGCGAGCCTCCACAACAACGACGACGACCAACGCGATGTCTTTGCATTGGAAGGCGCGCGAAAGCTCAGGGTGAATCTGGATGGCACCGTCTGGATCAAAACCGGCACGGTGGTCAGCCGAGTTGGCGAGATCGAGTTACAACGGGCCGGCTTTCGCGACCAGGGCCTTGGGCGGACGCTGATGAAGGCTTTCTGCGGCCAAGTGGTGCGCCTAACTCGGGCCGAGGGGCAAGGCTGTCTGCACTTGTGTGATCACGACAAGCAAATTCAGATCGTGCATCTGAACGACGAATCAACATTCGTCAGCGGCCAAGACCTGCTGGCCTTTGAGTCAACGATCACGTGGGACATCAGGCTGACGAAACAATTAGCCGCCATTCCGTCCACAGGCCTCTTCCGCGTCAAGCTGCAAGGCACTGGCTTTGTAGCATTAACCACACCATTCGAACTGCTCAAACTGCCGCTGCGCCCCGGCCTCTTGCAAACCGACCCGAATGCGAGCGTCGCGTAGACACCACCATGTCCAATGTACTAAATGTTGTGGCCGGCCCATTGCGTTGACTTCGCCGATGCGCGATCATGGCAGGCATATGAGCGATTCGTTGTCACGGGGATGGAACGACGTGAATCTCAACGAAAGTGCGTTGCGGCGTTGCGAACGGTTGATCGGCCGGGCGACCGAGTTTCGGGTGGCGGTCGAGCGTGGCGAGGGCGGCGCGCGGCTGATTGATTGTGGGGTGGATGCTCCCGGCGGATTGCAAGCCGGGATTGCTCTGGCCGAAGTCTGCATGGCCGGGTTGGGGCGTGTCGAATTAGTGCCCGGCGACTCGGCGATTTGGCCTGGGCCCGCCGTTGCCGTCTCTACCGACCAGCCCGTGGCGGCTTGCATGGCTTCGCAATATGCGGGCTGGCAAATCGCGGGCGAAAAGTTTTTTGCGATGGGTTCGGGCTCGATGCGCGCCGTGCGCGGCAAGGAAGCGCTGTTTGACAAGATTGGCTATCGCGAGCGGGCTCGTCACGTGGTCGGCGTGCTGGAAGCGGGCAAGCTGCCGCCGGCCGAAGTCTGCGTGCACGTGGCCGAAGAGTGCGGCGTCGACACGGAAGACCTGACGATGCTCATCGCGCCCACGTCCAGCATCGCGGGCACGATCCAAGTGGTCGCCCGCACGATCGAAACGTCGCTGCACAAGATGCACGAACTGGGATTCGACATCACGCGCGTTACCAGCGGGTTCGGCGTCGCGCCGCTGCCGCCGATCGCCGCCGATGATCTGACCGGGATCGGCCGCACGAACGACGCGGTGCTGTACGGCGGTCAAGTCACGCTGTGGGTGCGCGGCGACGATGCCATTTTGCCGGTGCTCGGGCCGCAGATTCCCAGTTCATCGTCGGCCGATCACGGCCAGCCGTTCGGCGTGCTGTTCGAGCGTTACAATCGCGATTTCTACAAGATCGACCCGCTGCTGTTCAGTCCGGCGGTCGTCACGCTGATCAGTCTCGACAGCGGCCGTTCGTATCGTTGCGGCGAATTGCGGCCGGACGTGCTCCGCAAAACGTTTGAAGGGTGAAGCCCATGCGGTTTGCAGTGTTGGCCTCCAACGACAGTTGGTATCTGAACGATCTGCGGCGCGCGGCGGGCACACAGCACGAGGTCACGCCGCTTGCGTTTAGCCAACTTTCGTCGCAATTGGACTACGGCAGTGGTTTGGGGGTTCGCTCAGGGCGGGTCGGCTCGGAGAGCCAACCTACGTTACTGGACAACGGCGACGGCTTGCGTGTGCGTGCGGGCCAGTTCGACTTGAGCCGATTCGACGCGGTGCTGGTCCGTACAATGCCTCCGGGGTCGCTGGAGCAAGTCGTTTTTCGCATGGACGTGCTGGGCCGGCTCGAGGCCGCGGGCTGCCTCGTCATCAATCCCGCGCGGGCCATCGAAGCGGCTGTCGACAAATATCTGGCGTCCGCGAAGTTGTTGGCCGCCGGATTGCGCACACCGCGGACGTTGGTTTGTCAAACGTTCGAGGACGCGATGGTCGGCTTCGCGGCGTTGGGTGGTGACGTCGTCGTTAAGCCGCTGTTCGGCAGCGAAGGCCGCGGCATTACGCGGATCAGCGACGAGGCGCTTGCTCTGCGGGCCTTCAAGATGCTGGCCCAGTTCGGCTCGGTGATCTACTTGCAAGAATTCATCCCGCACGAAGGTTTCGACATCAGGTTGTTGGTCATCGGTCAACAAGTGTTCGCCATGCGCCGCCGCAACCCGCTCGACTGGCGCACCAATGTCAGCCGCGGAGCTACCACCGAACGGGTTGAACCGGACGATCAGCTACTCGAACTTGCTCACCGCTCGGCCGCAGCCATCGGCGCTCCACTGGCCGGCGTCGACGTGCTGCCTGGCCGCGACGGCCAACTGTACGTCCTGGAGGTTAACGCCGTCCCCGGCTGGAAGGCGCTCGCTCAAACGCTCGATGTAGATGTCGCCGCGACGGTCTTAGAGTACGTCGCCTCCTGTCACTAACTTGCATTATCGCCGTGGTGACCTAGATTTCAGTGGCCCGCAGTCAGGACGCCGGCGGGCATACTTTTCTCCCCCTTTGCCCGGTTCCGGGTTTGATGTATTACTTCGTCGCGGTTTCAAACAATGAGTTCCAGCGAGCAACAACGAGACTACTTCCGCTGTGCGCGATTCGAGACTTTCGAAGATCGTCTCGTCCTCTCGGCACAACCCGCGGGCGATTTCTTCATCGACGAGCTTGTGTCGACAGCGCCTGAGCAACAGTACGGTGAACTTGCGCCCGCGCTGGCCGGAGTGCACGCGAACACCGGCGTTAGCTATGCCCGCAATGCGTTTGGTTTCGACGGGGCGGGGCAGACCGTCGCGGTGATCGATAGCGGCATCGCTTACGACCATTTCGCGCTGGGCGGCGGACTGGGGGCCGGCTATCGCGTTGTCGGCGGGTGGGATTTTACCGAGGAGAACGACGCGAACCCTTATGACGACGGCCCGGCCGGATTCCACGGCACGCACGTGGCCGGGATCATCGGCAGCCGCGATGCGCGCTACACCGGCGTGGCGCCCGGCGTCGATCTGGTCGCATTGCGCGTCTTCAACGATCAAGGCGCGGGGTACTTTGAATGGGTCGAACAGGCGCTGCGCTGGGTGCACGAGCATCGCAATTCGTTTCGCAATCCGATCACGACTGTCAACCTGTCGCTAGGCACGAATTGGAACTCCAACAGCATTCCGTCCTGGGCGACGCTAGAAGACGAATTCTCGCTGCTGAAGAACGACGGCATTTTCATTTCCGTGTCAGCGGGCAATTCATTTGACAAATTCAAAGCGGCCGGCCTGAGTTACCCCGCGGCGAGTCAATATGTCGTCCCGGTGGCCAGCGTCGGCGCCGACGGCACGTTGAGCGGCTTCAGTCAACGCAATTCGCGGGTGATCGCGGCACCCGGCGAGAGGATTACAAGCACCGTGCCCGATCACATCTTCGGCGGCGACGGTGTGCCCAACGATTTCGCGTCGGTGTCCGGGACCAGCATGGCCTCGCCGTATCTGGCAGCCAGCAGCGCGGTACTGCGCGAGGCAATGCATCTGCTCGGCTATCAAAACGTCACGCAGGACACGTTGTACAACCACCTGCGCAGCACGGCCGATACGGTGTATGACAACATCACGCGAGCGTCGTACGCGCGGCTGAATTTGCAGCGGGCGTTGGACGCGATCATGCCGGCCGACGAATATGGTTCGACCATCGCCACCGCGCACTCGCTCAGTTCGCTCGGCAGCAGCCAAACGATCACCGGCATGATCAACCGTCTGGACGACGCGGATTATTTCCGCTTCACGGCATCGCAGACCGGCGTGGTCAGTTTCACCGTCAACACCACGGGCAAGCTGATCGCCGATTGGCAAGCGGCCGGAGTCGGCGAGACGATCGACGGCGCGACCCTGTCGATGAATGTTGTGACCGGGCAAACGTACACGTTCGGGCTGGGGACGAAGGGCGGCATCGGCCACTACACGATTGACGCCGCGATGAAGGCCACCACGACAACGGTCAACTGGGGCGCCGTCACGTCCAACACATTGGCAAATCAGCAGCTCACGGGCGAATCGTGGTTCAGGATCGCGACCAGCCGCAGCGGACTGCTCACGGTCGAATCGTTCTTTTCTCACGCAGCCGGCAACGTGAATTTGGAAGTCTACAACGCGAATCGCCAGTTGCTGGCGACGAGCAACTCGACGACAAACCGCGAACGGGTGGACGTGACTGCCGCTGCGGGCCAAACGTTTTTTGTGCGAGCCGTCGGTACCAACTCGTCCGTCGACTTTCGGTTGACGAACTTGGTGACCGTCAGCGGTTCGCAGGTCGAAGTTCACGGCACGGCGGGCAACGACACATTCACGTTCGCCGCGGGAGCGCGACATGGGCTGTCGGTCAACGGCGTCAATTATCAGTTCGATGGCTCGCGCGTGACCACGTTCCGATTCCACGGCAATGCCGGCAGCGATTCGATCGCGCTTACCGGCAGCGCGGCCGCCGACACGGCCACCGTGCGCGTGGGCAGCGTGGTTCTGGCCAGCAGCGCGTATCAAGCCAGTGCGGACGGCGTCGAGACGATTGTGGTCAACGGCGGCGGCGGTTTGGACACCGCTCGACTGTTCGATTCTGAGGGCAACGACACGTTGGTGTCACGCCCCACGTCGAGTGTACTGACGGGCAGCGGCTTCTCTCATACGGTCACGAGTTTTCAGCGCGTGTACGCCTACGCTTCGGCAGGCGGCAACGACATGGCTCGGCTGTATGATTCGTCCGGCGACGATCGACTGGTCGCGGGGCCGCAATACAGCGTGTTGTCCGGCAGCGGGTTTTACAATTACACTTGGGGCTTTGACCGCGTGCAGGCCTATGCCACCGGGGGCGGCTCGTTCGACCGGGCATGGATGTACGATTCGTCGGGTAACGACCGCTACGAGGCCACGGCCGGCACGAACACCATGCGCGGCCCCGGTTACTCCAATTCCGCCCAGGGTTTCTCGTACGTCTACGCCTACGCCACCGCCGGCGGCCACGACACGGCGCACTTGTACGCCGCATCGAACAGCCATCAAATCGTGACTCATACGGATTACAGCGTCTTTCGTGGCACCGATTTTTACAACTATTCGCGCGGCTTCGCGCAGACGTTCACCTACAATGCGGCGGCCGCGGCCGCGAAGACGTCGGCGACCGCGTCGGGAGACAAAAACGCGACGGTGAATTGGTTCCCGCCGTTCAATGGCGTCGCACCAGTTGCGAGCGTTCGCGTGCATTTCGACAGTCGTGTTCAAACCATCGTGCCGCAAAGCAGCCGAGTTGGCAGTCAGCCATTCGCAGCAGAAGTCAATCAATCGATATTTCACGACTTCGGATCCGGCAGTAACATGCTCGACGCGGCGAATACCAGTCAGCGATTGGTGCGTTACTCACCGAACGCCACGATCTGCGAATTGCCGTCGACCGTCGAAAGTCACGACATGCTGGGCGCATTGGACGACGTTTTCCGCCAGGTCGGTCGCTGGGACTCAGTAGACGTGGACGGTTAGCGCGGAAAGCTTGTAGTGTGAGCGACACGCTTGATGATGACGGACGGATTGGCAATCCGTCCTACTTTGCGGCGAGAACTTTGCGGTAAGCAGCAGCGACACCCGTGGCCATACTGCGGTCGGAGAACTTTTCGGCGTGACGGGCCAAGGCGTTGGCGCGGAGTAGGGGCCAGCTTAGCTCGCCGGTGATGACGCGGGCGATGGTGTTCGATAAATCGGCGGGGTCGCCGGGATTGGCGATTAGGCCGTCGATGCCGTGGCGGATGGCTTCGGGGACGCCTTCCACCTGTGTGCCGACGACGGGCACGCCGGCGGCCATCGCTTCGAGCACGACCATCGGCAGCCCTTCGCCGAACAGGCTGGGGAGCACGAACAAGTCCATCTTCAGTAGTTCGGGGTTCACGTCGCGAGTAAAGCCCGTCCAGTGCACGGCATCTTCAAGTTTCAATCGTGCGACGCGGCGTTTGATGTCCGCTTCGTACTCGGGCGTTTCGAATGGGCCGACGGCGCGAAGTTGCACGGGTAGATTCTGCTGACGCAGCAAGGCCAGCGCATCGAGCAGCACTTCCATACCTTTTCGTGGGCGGAACAGAGCGACGGCGCCCAGCGTCCACGTGCCGCGCGGTGCGTCGCGCTGCGGCACCTCGTCTAATACCGGCACGCCGTTGGGGACGACGGTGATATGGTCGCTGGAGTATCCTTGGCGCTGCATGTGGCGGGCCAGACTTTCTGATACGGTGATCAGCCGCGCAACGCCGGTCAGACTGAGCTTCTCCGAATAATGGTTCAGCCAATTGCGCACACGGTGAGTTGTGTCGCGCGACGTGGGGCTGTGCACATGATAGACCATCGGCACGCGGGCCAGTGCCGAAGCCAATCGGCCGACCAGTGCGCTGCGAGGCGTGTGGGCGTGCACCAGTTCGTAACCCTCGCGGCGGATGATGTCGCGGACCTTAACGATCGAGCGCAGATCGATGCGGCCGCGCATCGGCACTTCGTACAGAGCGACTGAACGTGACTGCCGCATTTTGGGAAACCGGTCCGGTTTGACGCAGGCGAAACCGACGTCAAAACCCAGTTCCGGCAACCGGGCGGCCAGCAGGTCTTGCACACGTTCCGCGCCGGAATAGTGCTCACCGTTAATCACGTGCAGCACGCGGACCGTTTTGAGCGCCCTGGCGTAACGCTGCTCGTCGACTAATTCCATTTCGCTCGCCATGGCCGTTGCAGGCACATCAGAGCTAGCGGTCAGCAGATCCAGCGGGCTGTCGGACAAACTCGTCGTAGGCATGGGCATAAGCATAGGTTTGGAAAATCTTTCTTGACGCCGGTTGTCGGTTTTCAGTAAGGTCCCGCGGGCGGGTGTTGTTTTGGAAGGCTCACACCAGCTCAACACGCACATCGTTTAACCGCAAGCCGCAGGCGTGCGTTCGGCGTTACGCAACGTCAAATCTCGCGCACGCCTGCGGCTTGCGGTTAAACGAGTGAAGCAGTGTCACCACAGGATGTGGACTCCCAAGAAACTCTAACACGATGATGACAGCAGGGACGCGGAAAGTTGCGGTGCACACGGAATTGACGCGGCGGCGCCGTACAACGCCTGTCTTTCCGGGAATTTCAGTACTTCCGAAACAACCGGCCTTATTGACAGGCGTTTTCCGTACATTCGGCATGCTGATCATCGGGCTCGGCCCGTTTCTAACAAATGCCGCCGCCGAGGAACTTGCCGCCAGCGGCCGGCCATACGCCGCGCGGCCGCTTTCGGCGGTCTCGCAAGTCAGCGACCAATTCCGGCAGCAGACCGAAGCGGCCTCGGCGTCGATTCCCAGCCACGTTTGGAGCGGGTTGGAACAGGCCGGCTGGCAGGTGCGGTTGGCGGAGTTCGTGGTGGATGCCATCCCGTCGCTGCGCGGCACGCAGCCTCGCGGCTGGCCGTTGGGCTCGACGTGGGAGAACACTGACGCCGTGCACTTGCCCACCCTGCGGCTGCTGGTTGTTGCCGAGAAACGCCGCAACAGCACCGGCGGGATTGTGCCCGCTTCGCGCGTCGCCGGCGTGCTGCGGCACGAAATCGGACACGCCTTCGACATGGCCACCGGCGGCGGTTCGCGCTATCGATCGTCGGCCGCGCAATTTCTGACGGCCTACTATTACGACCTCGGCCGCGTCTCGGCGGCGGATCGAGCGGCACTGGCTTACTACTTGCAAGACGACAAAGCCGGCCGCCAAGAGACCTTCGCGGAAGCCTTCGCCATCGTGTTAGGCGGCGGTTCGGACCCGCCGCATCACGACGCCTTCGTCCGCTCATTTCCCAACGTCCTGAACTATCTGCGTTGGGCGATTGAAGACCATCAGCACAGCGAAAGTGCTGCTCGCTGATTTTGTATCGACGAGACCAGCCCGTCGATATCGAAGGGTCCAACTGAACGAGGAGCTGCACCATCGGCTGCCTTCAGCGATGGGGCCACTTGGCATAGGCCCTGGCGACGCTATTGCCCCAGTTGCCATACCATGTAGTGGCGTGTACTCGCGGCTTGATATAATACGTCCATGGCAAATTCATCCACCATCACCGAAGCGGACATTCTGTCCGAGGTTGTTGCTCCCGACCAAGCCGGACTCAACCCAGAGTTTGCCCAGTCCAT
>JBGTKH010000196.1:0-10387 GCA_041744735.1 Pirellulaceae bacterium
CGGAAGCGCACGTCGCCGTCGAGCAGTTTCCGCGGCGGGTCGCTGGTGCCGTCGGCGAAAATCGTTTGCAGTTCGCCGTCGCCGATGACGACATAGAGATAGTCCTTCGTGTGCCGATGCAGACCGGTGCTCTGGGCGGGCTCCAGCCGCAGGTCCCACACGCGGACGCGGTCGTTCTCGAACAGCAGCTTGGTGCCCACGTCGGACGAGATTGGTTGCTGGTCGGGCATCGGTTGACTCCGTCTCATTGGTGAATCGGCTCGGCCTGCGTATAACCAACACACACGATCGCGTTAAATATCGCGCAGCGCGTTAAGCGAAACAAGTGGACGAGAGGTAGACGATGAGGACAAACGTGTTCTGGCAAGGCAAATGCGTGATCATCACCGGTGCGTCCAGCGGCATCGGACAAGCGCTGGCCGAACATCTCGCCGCGCGCGGCGCAAAGGTCGGGCTGTTGGCGCGGCGCGAGAATCGTTTGACCGAATTGGTGCAGTCGATCACAACCGCCGGCGGACAAGCCGGCTTTGCGATTGCGAATGTTGCTGATCCCGCGTCAACCTGCGCGGGTGTACGGACCATCGAAGAGCAGTTCGGTCCGTGCGACGTGCTGGTGGCCAACGCGGGCGTGTATCGCAAGACCGACGTGCACAACTTCGACACCGCGGCCGCCAACGAGGTCATCACTACCAACGTGCAAGGCGTGATCAATTCGATCGGCGCCGTGCTGCCGGGCATGGTCCAGCGGCGGCGCGGGAACATTGCGGCGGTGGCCAGTGTGGCGGCCATGCTGGGTTTGCCGGCCGCCGGCGCGTACTCGGCCAGTAAAGCGGCGATCGTGACGCTGATGGAAAGCCTGCGCGTCGATCTGTACCCGCTGAACGTAAAAGTCACCACGATCTGCCCCGGTTACGTCGACACGGCCATGATCACCGACCACGAACGGCAAACGCTGAAGAACCTTGTTCCCACTGCCGACGCAGCTCGCCGCATCACCCGCGCCATCGAGCGCGGCCGGCCGGAACTCTGGTTCCCCTGGCCAACGTGGTTCGAGGCGCGGCTGGCTCGCATGCTGCCTTTCAGCCTGTATCGCCGCGTGATGGCGAATTTCGAGGAAATGGAAGAAGCCCCCCGATAGCTTCGCCCCCAAGGCTGGCTGGCGCGGTAGAATGATATTGCCGGCCCGGTCCTTCTGGATGTGAGCGATCGATGAGCGAAGGAGAAAACTATGGACGTACTGAAAGCGAGCGACCTGAAAAGTCTCACGGCGGTCAACTCGGGTCCTTGTATTACGATCTTTATGCCGACGAGTATTTCCGGACGGGATGGTTTGCAGGACCCCGTGCGATTGAAGAATTTGGTGAAGCAAGCGGAGGAGAAGTTAGTGAATCAGGGCGTTCGCGCGCCGGATGCCAAAGAGTTGCTCAAGCCGGCCCGCGAATTGCCCAGCAACGAAATCTACTGGCAACGACGCAACAAGGGGCTGGCGGTGTTTGTGGCTCGAGATCAGTTTCATTCCTATCGTGTGCCGCTGGAGTTGGACGAGTCGGTAATCGTCGACCGGCGGTTTCACGTCAAGCCGTTGTTGCCCCTGCTGACCGGCGACGGGCGCTATTTCATACTGGCCGTGAGCCAAAACAAACCCCGGCTGTTGGAGGCGACGCGGTACGGCGTGGAGGAGTTGGAAGTTAACGCGTTACCCGGCAGCATGAAGCAGGCGCTGAATTACGACTGGACCGCGCGCGGCCCGACACCGCATTCCGGCGCGCCCGGGCCGGGAAAACAGACCGGTGTGTTTCACGGGCAAGGCGGCGAGCGGGATACGTCGAAGGACGATTTGGCTCAGTACTTCCGCATGATTGATGCGTCGCTGCATGCAACATTGCGCGAGGAACGGGCGCCGCTGCTGCTGGCCGGTGTGGACTTTCTGCTACCGATCTATCGCGAGGTCTGCACTTATTCACATTTGTCCGACAAGGTGCTGTCGGGCAACTGCGATCATGTCAGTCCCAAAGAACTGCATGACCGCACGTGGCCGCTGATGCAACCTCATTTCGACAAGGCTCGCGAAGACGCCGCCGCCAAGTACCGGCACCTGATGGGCACGGGCACGACGGCGGGCGACGTCGAGCACGTCGTGTCCGCTGCGTATCAAGGCCGCGTGGAATCGCTGTTCGTGGATTATCACGCGCACCAATGGGGCACGTACGATCCGGCGACGTACAAGGTAGAAGTGCACGCCGAGGCTCAGCCGGGCGACGACGACTTGCTCGACTTCGCCGCCGTGCAGACGCTGCTGCATCGCGGCGCGGTTTATGCCGTCGATCGCGAACAAACACCAGACGGCGCGCCGCTGGCAGCGGTGTTGCGATTTTGATGCGCTTGAGATCCGAGTCGTAGGCCGGATTGCCAATCCGGCCGGATTAGCAATCCGGCCTACGATCAACCCACGAGTTCCACAACCCAGCACATGTACGCGGCCGGGGCGGCGGCGAGGACGGAGTCGATGATGTCGAGCACGCCGCCGAGCCCGCGAAGCCAGGTGCTGGAATCTTTGCGGCCCATGTCGCGCTTCAGCAGCGATTCGGACAGGTCGCCCAGCATGCCCGCCACTGCGACGATCAGCCCGTACAGCAAACTGCCCCACCACGGCGCGGCGGCTTGAGACGTACCGACCAGCCAGGGCACGAAGAATTGGAAGACAAGCCACGAGACAACGCAGGCCGTGAAAATGCCGCCGATCGCGCCTTCCACGGTCTTGCCGGGACTTAGCACCGGCGACATTTTGTGGCGGCCGAACGAACGGCCGAAGGTGTACGCGCCGATATCCGAAAACTTGACGACCATGATCATCGACAGCAGCGCCGCCATGCCCCATAGGTTGTCGCGGAACAGCCGCAGTTCGATGATGAAACTCATCAGCAGTCCCACATAGACCATCACAAAGCAGCCGAGTGCGACGTTCACGATCGACGTGCCCGGCTGCTTGTAGCGTCGCATCTCGGCGACAAATGACAAGCCGATGCCGAGTGCCAACGCAGCCAGCGGCCAGCCCAATTTGCCCAGTGCACAGTCGGCGGGATATTGCTGCCACAGGATCGGCGCACTGGCGGCGACAACAACTGCCACAGTCCCGATGTAAGTTGACCAGACGGCGGGACGAAGATTCTTGGCCGAGAGCAGATCAAGCACTTCCGCCGCAGCCAGCGCTGCAACCAGAATCACCACCGGGGCAAACCAAATCCCCGGTCGTCCCAAATTATGGACCAAGTCGAGCCAAATCAGCAGCGCCAACAGCGCCAAGATGATCGCGGCCGAGATTAATCGCCATCGCAGCACAGAGTGTTCCTTAATCGATTGCGATAGGGAATGTCCAAGTCGATACGTGCTGCGCAAAAACTGTAGGACGGATTGCTAATCCGTCCATCGTGCACGGGGAAAAAAACCGGGCGGCTGGCGCCGCACCGCTACGCGTAGGACGGATTGCCAATCCGTCCTGCGTTTGATGGACGGATTGGCAATCCGTCCTACGGGGTTGTACTGCGTTCAACTCTGCAGCCCTCCGAAGCGTCGATCGCGGGCCGCGAAGTCGCGGATCGCTTGATGTAAGTCGGCGATTTGAAATTCGGGCCAGCAACGGTCGGTCACCCACAGCTCGGCGTAGCTAATTTGCCACAACAGAAAGTTGCTAATCCGCATCTCGCCGGCCGTGCGAATCATCAAGTCAGGGTCGGGCATGCCGCGGGTATAGAGGTAGTTGGAAATCAACTCTTCGGACAGATCTTCAGGATCCAGGTGGCCGTCGCGCACGTCTTCGGCGATGCGGCGTACAGCGTCGAGCATCTCGGCCCGGCCGCCGTAGTTGATCGCCAGGCAAAGCCGCGTGCCGGTGTTGCCCGCGCTGAGTTCGATCGTCTTGTCCATCTCGCGCTGGACGCCGTCGGGAATTCCGTCGCGTCGGCCGATGATGCTGACGGAGATCCCCTGCTGCATGATCGTGCTGCGTTCCTCGATCATGTACTGTTCCAGCAGATGCATCAGGAAATCCAACTCCGCGGCCGGGCGCTTCCAGTTTTCGCTGGACAGACAATATAGCGTCAGTTGCTCGATCCCCAACCGAGTGCATTCTTCGACCGTCCGGCGCACGCTGGCCACGCCCTGCCGGTGTCCTTCGATCCGCGGCAAATTCCGCCGCTGCGCCCAACGCCCGTTTCCATCCATAATCACAGCAATATGCCGCGGCCGCTTTTCCGGCGGAACTTCGAGTTCGTCGTCGGCAGTGATGATGGATGACTGTGACACGGCGGGGAGGGTTCAGAGGTCAGAGGTCAGGGTTCAGAGGTCAGAGGTCAGGGGTCAGGGGTCAGGGGTCAGAGGTCAGAGGTCAGAGGTCAGAGGTACTGGGTCAACGGTCAAAGGTGATAAGTCAGAGATTAGAGGTCAGAAGCAATTTCCATTAACCATCGATTGCCTCGGTCTTCTCTGGACCCTGAACCCCAACCCCTGAACCCTAACTTCGGTCTTCTCTGAACCCTGACCACTGAACCCTAACCTCTTGCGGTGGCGAACATCGTTTGTTCCCGGTCGGGCCCGACGGAGACGACTTCGATCGGGCGGCCGACCAATTGGCTGATGCGGTCCAGGTAGCGGCGGGCGTTCGTTGGCAGGTCTTCCATGCGCCGGATGCCGGTCACGTCTTGTTGCCAGCCGGGCAATGACTCGTAAATCGGCTGGATGCGCCGCAAATCGTCGACGTGACTCGGGAAATGATCGACCGGCCGGCCGTCCAATTCATAAGCCACGCAAACGCTGATCTCGGGCAATTGGCTGAGCACGTCCAGCATCATCATCGACAGCACATCAACGCCGCTCAGCCGCGCCGTGTAGCGCACGGCCACGGCGTCGAACCATCCGCAGCGGCGCGGGCGGCCGGTGGTCGTTCCGTACTCCTTGCCAAGTTCGCGAATGTGCTGGCCGACGTCATTATCCTGTTCGGTCGGGAACGGCCCGCCGCCGACGCGAGTGCTGTAACATTTGGCAACACCGATTACTTTGTTGATCCACTTCGCGGGAACTCCCGAGCCCGACGACACGCCGACGCCCGAACTGTTGCTGCTGGTCACGAACGGGAACGTGCCGTGGTCGATGTCCAGCAGGGCTCCCTGCGCCCCTTCGAACAACACGCGCTTGCCTTGTTCGACTGCATCCAGCAGATAGTTGGTTGTGTCGCCGACGAACGGACTCAGCCGCTCGGCGTAACCGCAGAATTCCTCGAAGATCGGTCCGGCTTCGAGCAACGTCGCCGCCGGCTGGCTGTTCAAGCCGGCCAGCATTTGATTCTTGGCGGCCACGATCCGCTCGACCTTGGCTTTGAAATCGCCGCGGAACATGTCGCCCAGCCGGATGGCAAACGAGCGGCCCACTTTGTCGCGATAGCAGGGCCCGATGCCGCGCAGCGTGGTGCCGATGTTTTCGCCTTCGACCACGCTCTCGTTGATCACGCGGTCTTCGGCGATGTGCCACGGGCAAACCACGTGGGCGCGATCGCTGAGCATCAAGTTTTCGCTGACCCGAATGCCACGCCCGGTGAGTGATTCGATCTCGGCAAGAATCGTCGGCGGATTCAACACCACGCCGGCCGTCACGACGTTCATCACACCCGGGTTCAGAATGCCGCTGGGTATGTGGTGCAGCTTGTACGTCTGGCCGCCGATCACCACGGTGTGCCCAGCGTTTGCGCCCCCTTGGTAACGGACGACAATGTCAAACTGCGAGGTGAGCAGATCGACGAGTTTTCCTTTGGCCTCGTCGCCCCACTGCAGACCAATGACGCATGTTCCTGACACTGCGAGTCCCCTCCAAATGCACCATTTACGTAAGTCCAAACACGCCAGTCTAGGTTGCCAGACCCAAAGTGGTCAAGTTGGCGAATATGAGCGTCGCTGTACATTTTGGTAGCCGAACTTGTGAAAGTTCGGAAGTGTCACCACTTTGGTAGCCGAAGTCGTGAGACTTCGGAAGTGTCACCACTTCCGCTTTGGTAGCCGAAGTCGTGAGACTTCGGAAGTGTCACCACTTCCGCTACCACTTTGGTGAGACTTCGGAAGTGTCACCACTTCCGCTACGGCAACTTGTACCACGACCGTCGCGTGCGCTTGTACGCTTCCGCGCAGCGGGATAAGATTCAAAGTAGCAAGGCTTTCCACCCGCAACTTCTCGGTGACCAGGACAATGCCCGCCCATTCCGGCTCAGATCATCCCGAAACGGGCCAGCGAAAGCACCACCGACCGCCGAATTACAGGTCGCGGTGGGTTCAGTTGCGGCTGATGATGATCGTGTTCGCGGCGCTGTTGGTGCTGCTGGCCATGTCGCGCGTTGGGGATCCAAAGTTTTGGAGCTTCATGGGGTTCGAACCGCAGGGGGTTGCGGGCGGTCCGCCGCTGACCGAAGCCGAAATCGCCGACGAGGATATCGACACCCGTCTACGGCTGAAAGCCGATCCGTCCGATTCTCATTTGGTTGGCACGGTGACAACGAGCGATGATCCGGCGGAGACGAAACCGGCTCCCGGCGAGCCTGCCGAAAGCGGCGGCGCTCTGGCCCATCGCGCGCGGAGAGATGGCTGGTCGCAGATGGTCGGCAAGCTCGGCAGCGCCGACGATGACCGGTTGCGGCGCGTGCTGAAGCTCGCCCGCGATCGGCAACGAGTCCCCGCTGGCGAGCAACAAGATTGGCCGCGCGTCGTCGAGCAGCTCGAGCAATTGTGGAAGCAATTTTTCGACGAAGCGTTCGACGCGGTCACACAGATGAGCGCCGTAGAACAAGCCAATTGGCTGCCCGTGCTGAAGCAACTCGACACCGCTTGGGCGGACGATCTTGCAGCGCTGAAAGCCGCCGGCAGCGGACAGCCGCTGGATGCTCAACAACAGCAGACGTTGGCCAAGTTGCAGCAGTTGCTGGACGAGGTGGCGCTGGATCAAGTCGAAGACAACACGGTGCTGCGCGGCAGTGAAGCCGACGCTTGGTTCCGCTATCTGGAAATCCTCGGCCAATCGGACTTGCCTCAATTGCAGCATTCATCGGTCGGCCCGGTCGGTTTCTTGCAATTGTACAAGCAGCCGAACTTCTATCGCGGCAAGCTCGTCACCGTGCGGGGCGAAACGCATTTGGTGTACCACGTGCAAGCGCCGAAAAACGTTTATGGAATCTCGGACTACTATATCTTCTGGATTCGCCCGGCCGGCGGACCGGATTCGCCAATCGTCGTGTATTCGCTGGAGGCACCGGACGGATTCCCCGACGTCACGCAAGAAATCCCCGGCAAACAACGCGGTGAGATTCGCGAAGAGGTGGAGTTCACAGGCTATTTCTTCAAAAACTATGCGTATCGAGCGAAAGACGGCACGCGCATCGCGCCGTTGGTACTGGCCAAAGTGCCGCACTGGCAGCCGCCCGCTGTCGATCTGAATTCGCCGGGCGAATTGCCGAGCGTTACCTTGATCGTGCTCGTCGTGTTGGGAATCGCCGCCGTCGCGACGATGATTGCCGTGCTCGTGTACAGGTTCAGTCGCGACTCGTCGGCCGAGCAGTTCGGAATCATGTCCGATGCCAGGCTGCGGCGGCTCAAGTCGTTGAAAGATGATGAACTACTGCCGAATGTCGAAGAATCGCTGCGGCGGTTGGCTTCAACACAGAGCAGGCCACCGGAGTCCGACTCGAAAGGCAGTCCATAAATAGGCCGCCACCTAAGTCGTTTAACCGCAAGCCGTAGGCGTGCGTTGCGCACGAACTGCATGAGATGCCGCGTTTGGTTAAGATGAGTGCATAATGTAAAGGACCATGTTGCCATGATGACGCGCCGAGAAGTTTGCCAGCCTGTCGCGGAACGCGTGATGCGCTACGTAGTGCGTCTCGCGCTTCTGGCCCTTCTCATTGCCAGCGCGACACAGTCGCTTTTCGCTCAGCCGCTAGACGATCCACCGCTGACGCCGAACGGTGCCAACGAACTGCCTTGGGCGCGCAACCAGAACCAGCGGAACGTCTTGCCCGCGACCCGCATCGCCTCGGCGCGGCAAATGCTGATCAACGTCGACAACAGCGAGCTGAGCCGATTCATCGACCGCCAGCCGCTAGCGACGGACGACGAGGAAACACTCTACAAGATTCTCTATCGCTGGCCGGCATTTGGGCAGGACGACGTTGAGCGGCTGCAGAAGACCGACGTTACGTGGCAAGAACTCGTCGATGATCCAAAGGCACATCGCGTCGAAATCTTCCGACTGGTCGGCCGAGTCAAACAAGTCGACAAGCAACAACTCTTGCCGGAAACCGCCTCTCGCTTGGAGTACGATCACTACTATCAAGTCACGTTCGCGTTGGAACACGCCCCCAACCCCGTGCTGATCTGCGCTCGCGAGGTTCCGAAAGCGTGGAAAATCGGCGAGCCGATCGACGAGCGGGCCAGTTGCTTTGGACTGTTCATCAAGGTCGGCGACAGCAGCGGCCCCGATCCAGAGTTAGTGTTCGCCGTCCAACGTGTGGCGTGGCACCCGGACCACGTCGATGCGGAACTGGGCGTGACCGCCGATCACGTGCTGCTGGGTGATTTGGGAATGGACGTCGGCCGCTTCGACGAAATCCGCAACCGCACACACGGCATCGCAGCTCACGACCGCGAATGCTTTTATCAACTTCTGGCGACCACCGGTCGTGCGAACCGGCAAGATTGGCAATCGCACACCCAGCGGCAGATCGATTTGGCGGCGGTACTGAATGATCCGCAGAAACAACAAGGCAGCCTGATGATGGTGCGGGGCGTCGCGCGGCGGATCACGAAGATTGAAGTGCCCGACCGCGACATCCAAGAGCGATTCGGCATCGATCACTACTATCAATTGGACGTTTTCGTAGCCTTGCCGCCGGATATGAAAGGCATCCGCTTGGTCGACGCCAAAGGGGACAGCGCCGGTGTCGAATTCACCAACAACTTCCCCGTCAACATCTGCGTCCTGCAACTGCCCGAAAGCTTGGCCAAGCACTCGAACCGGTCCGAGGGCGAATTCCTCAGCGAGCGGATCGTGCTGCCCGCTGTCTTCTTCAAACTCTGGGCCTATAAAACCGAATACGTTTCGCGGATCGACAGCGAGCAATTTCAATTCGGACCGCTGCTGGTCGGTCTGGAGCCCGACTTGGACCCGATCGATACGCGCATGAATCCGACCATCGCCTTGGCCGGCGGCATTTTGTTCCTGGTCGCTCTGGCCGCCATTTGGATCGGCCTGTGGCGCTACAATCGCAGCGACACCAAGTTCGAGCGCGACGTGCTCAAACGCAAGTTCGACGTCGAACCCGGCAAGTCGCTGGATCAAATGGGAATTGAATCGCAAGACGGGCCGGACTTCAGTAAGTTGGATTGACGGACAATGCCATGAGTTTGGTACAGACAAAGTTCGAGATCGAGTACCCCGAATCGGACGGGCAGCCTATGGGTGAGACGGACCTGCATCGCGACTGGATGATTCGGATTCTGGACCTCATGCGGCATCGCTATCGCGGCCAGCAGGTGTATGTGGCGAGCGATCTGTTGCTCTATTACGAGGAAGGCGAACCCAGCAAGTTTGTGGTGCCGGATGATTTCGTGGTGAAGGACTGCGACCCCGGCCGCCGTCGCACGTTCAAAATCTGGAAGGAAGGGAAGGCGCCCGACGTTGTGTTCGAAGTCACGTCGCTCGGCAGCCGCAGCGACGACGCCTCGTACAAGCCGCACATTTATGCGAAAATCCGCGTCAAGGAGTACTTCTTGTACGATCCGACGGCCGAATACCTAAAGCCGCCGCTGCAAGGTTTCCGTTTGTCGCGGCGAGCGTATCGGCGAATCGAAGCGGATGAGTCCGGGGCCCTAGAATGTGAAGAATTGGGACTCTCGCTGGAACTTGACGGCCGCGATCTTGCGATGCGCGACATCCAGAGCGGCCAAATTCTGCAGACCGCCGCCGAAGCCGCCGAAGCGGCCCGCGCAGCAGAGAGGACAGCTCGTTTGGCTGAAAGGGAAGCACGCCTAGCCGAGCAGAGAGCCCGCTTGGCCGAGAAGGAAGCACTCAAAGCAGAGAAAGCCGCGCGCAAAGCCGCCGAGAAACGCGCGGCCGAGTTGGAAGCGGAACTGAAGCGGTTGCGTGACGAGTTAAAGCGCAACTCGCGCGACACCTAATGCCCGCCAAACCCACGCACGTCACTAATTCAGCGGTTCAACAATGCGTGAGTACATCTCCGGCCGGCGGTCCGCGAACCGATTGATTTCATGCTTGCCGGGAACGCGGATCAGGTGTTTATTGCGCGGGCGTTCCAGGTCGATCTCGGCGTACAAGATCGTTTCGTTTTCGTGTTGGG
>JBGTKH010000197.1:0-7586 GCA_041744735.1 Pirellulaceae bacterium
CGGCCGGTTGTTCGGCTGGCACGGCGGCTGGATCGGCCGCGGGTGCCGCAGCTTCGGCCAGTGGAGCCTCTTGGAGTTTGTCTTCATTCTTCGCTCCCTTCGCATCGGCAGGAACGTCGAAACGGTCGATGGCCCCTAACCGCACTGCACCACCTTCGAAACCTCCGAAGACCGCTCCGCTCTTTTCCAATTCCTGTTGCGAAGCGAGCCGCAGCGCCAAAGCTCGCCGCGCCGCGTCACCGTGTGTTGCGATGAATCTGGTGGTTTCAACAAACGCAAACCGCCGCCAGCCTTGCGTGCCCAACAGCAGGTCGACCGCCAGCGGCGCCTTCTCGTTGGCCGGATCGAGATACACGTGAGCATCGGCCAGCTCGCGCACGTCGCTCTCCAACAGCACCATCACGGGCAGCCGCGGGGCTTGCTCGCGCTTCTCGATCATCTCCAGCACGCTGTCGTCCGCGACGGTGACGCCCACAACGGCGCTGATGGGCTGCCCGGCCTCGTCGGTCGTTTCAATTGTCAGCTTGGCCTTGCCACCGGGAATGTAACGTTCGGCATTGGCGGTGATTTTGACGCTGATCGACTTGGCGGGCTGACGGAAGATGAGCCGTTCGGCCAGCGGTTTTCCTTGGGCGTCCCAAACCGTGGCCATCAGCACGCCGTCGGCTGAATCGGGCGGAGTGAGTGTCGCGCGGGCGGTAGCGCCGTTCTTACCGGCCAAAACATCGGAAAAAGTCAGTTTGGCAACTTCCTTCTCGCGCTTGCTCAGCGTGACGCTGAACGTCTCGCCGCTGGTGATCGAAACGTCCAGATCAATCGGCTTCCCGGATTCATACACGTCTTGTGTCGTGCGGATCAAAGCGCCGGCGGGTTTTACGTCCGGCAGCGGGTATTGCGTCTTGATGCCCGACGGCTCGGTGATTTTCAGAACGTACTTGCCGTCGGCTTGCGGCGTGAACTCGAAGCGGCCGCGGCCTTCGTGTTGGCTGCGGAATTGGGCAACCTCTTGGCCCTTGGCATCGAGCACCACACCGGCCAGATCGGCGGGCTTCTTCGCGGGTGTGAAGGCTTCGAAGTAGACGCGGTTCGGCAACCCGGCCACCAAATCGCCGCCTTCGGGATACATGGTCAGATCGACCGTTTGCAGCAGGATGGGAATCGTTTTGCTGGCTGTCTCCAACACGCCGCCGTCTTCGATGATCATGGCCAGTGTGCCTTCTCCGCGGCGGATATCAACGGGCAATTTGAAACGGGCGAGGCAGTCACCTTGCTCATCGACGGTCGCGGGGCCGCGGAATGCTTCGTCGCCGTCGACGCGCGCGATCACGGTCACATTGGCTCCGGTCGGAATGCCGCCTTCGGAACGTTCGGTGTGCAACGTGGCCACCACTTCATCACCGGGACCGTAGCCGTCTCGCAAGAATTTGATCTGACTTTTCAGACGCGGTGCCCGGTACGCGCGGATGTCGAACTTACGCTCGGCCGGTGCGTAACCGATCCACGGGTAACTGACTTTCACCGTATACTCGCCGCCGGCTTGGCCAGTTGGCACGGCCCATTGAAATCCCAGCACGCTGTCTTCAGAGTTCACCGAACCGGATGCCGCAGTGTCGCCTTTGGGCCCGCGGATTTCGACCAGCGCATTAGCCTGCGATTCGGCGGCCAGCGGCTTGCGCGTGGCGTGATGCAGAATGGTGCCGCGCAGGTAAACCGTCTCGCCCGGCCTGTACATCGGCTTGTCGGTGCTTACGAAGGTCAGATACCGCTCTTCGCCGCCAAGTGTCTGCGTGGCCGCGACGGATTTGTCCGGCGCCTTCTCCTTAACGCCAACGTCGGCGTCTTCGGCGATCACAACCAACCACAAGCCACTGGCGGCGAAAGTAACTGCACACAATACCAACGTGGTTCGAATGAGCGAGCGAGCGGACATCGGAAATCCTCCTGCGTGAAGAGTCAGCGGCAAACGGCGCGGCGCAATCGACGGGCCGGCGCACTTGATCGTCGCATTATAGACGAATCATGCCGCGAGAAGGATTCGCAGCCCGTGGGAAAGATCTTCGCGAGTGCGGGGGCGACTCACGGTCGCTTGCGGATGCGAACTTCACTCAGGACCAGCGGGTTTCAGGATGTTCCCCTGCGGGTCCATCACTCCGACACGCGTGCCTTGGGCCAGTTGCAGCGCGTCCTTGATAGCTTCCTTGTTCGTCACCGCGACATAGGCCGCGTCTTTGCACTGATTGAGCCGCTGAAAGCCCTCGGCTAGCGTGGCCGTTGTTTCGACCTCGATCACGAATCCGTCGCAGCGAATGTCGCAGCCCTCGCCAACGTTATAGGAAGCTGAATATCGGCGGGCGATCCGATTTGCCGTCGCGGTGTGTGCCTTGTTCTCCTTGCCCATTGACGCCTCTAACCTCTCTGCATCCGAATGTCGCCTGCCCGTCGAAGTCTCCCTATGTTGGAGTCTGATCTGTGTAGTCGTCAAGAGGGGATGGCTGCGACTAAACACGCCCGCGAGGCAAATATTCGGCGCGTTGGATACGAAGTCGCTGGCTGTTGTGGTATGACTACTATCGCGGGAATGCTGATTGGGCTTACACCATGCAGACGTACGACGTAATCGTGCTCGGCACCGGCGGCGTTGGCAGCGCGGCGCTGTATCATTTGGCCAACCGCGGAGTGCGCGTGTTAGGCTTGGACCGCTTCCCGCCGGGACATGACCGCGGCAGTTCGCACGGCCAGACGCGGATCATTCGGCAGGCGTACTTTGAACATCCTGATTACGTGCCGCTGCTGCGGCGAGCGTACGAGTTATGGGCGGATCTGGAGCAGCGGCGCGGCGAGCGTCTGTTTTACGACGTCGGACTGTTGGAGATCGGTCCGCCCGACGGCGTTGTGATCAAAGGCGTGCTGGAAAGTGCGCGACTGCACAATCTCGAAGTCGATCGACTGACGCCGGACGACGTCGCCAGCAGATTTCCCGGGTTTCAAGTTCCGCAGGGATGCGAGGCAGTCTTCGAACGCCGCGCCGGCTATTTGCTCGTCGAACAATGCGTGCTGGCCCATCTGGACGAAGCGCAGAAGCTCGGCGCCGAGCTGCATACCGGCGAAACCGTACTCGGTTGGTCGGCCGATACGCACGGTGTAACCGCGACGACCGCAACTCAGACTTACTCCGCGGCCCGCTTGGTCGTCACATCCGGCGCGTGGGCAAGTCAACTGCTTACGGACCTCGGTGTTCGACTGCTCGTGCTCGCGAAACATTTACACTGGTACGACAACGACGACGTTCGCTATCGCCAAGTGCGCGGCTGCCCGACGTTCTTTTACGAACTGCCCGAAGGTTACTTCTACGGCTTTCCTCACTTCGACGATTGGGGCGTGAAGATCGCCGAGCACAGCGGCGGGGCCGTCGTGAACGATCCGCTGCATGCCGACCGCAGCGTCGATGCGCAGGACCGCAGCCGCGTCGAACGATTTTTGGCTACTCACTTGCCTGGCGTTTCGCATCGTCCGACGCATCACGTCGTTTGTTTCTACACCATGTCGCCCGACGAGCACTTCATCGTCGATCGTCATACGCAGCACAACCAAGTCGCCTTTGCCGCCGGATTGTCGGGCCACGGCTTCAAATTCACAACCGTGCTGGGCGAAGTGCTCGCCGATCTCGTGCTGACCGGCCAGACACCGCTGCCCATCGACTTTCTGCGCTGCGATCGGCCCGCGTTGCATCGAGTCGAAGCCATCCAGTGACAAGCATCCCACGATGCACTTCGGCCCGTCTATCTTGAATAACGCAACCCATCGTACCGAGTCGTGCGCAATTCGTCGCGGATTGCGTCGCTTGGTGCTCACCGCGGTCACAGCAATTGCCGAATAAGTGTAGTGGCGAAGGACTCGTACACAGGAAACCGGCCGCATGCTTGTCTCTGCAAATCACGTTGTTGGTCTCATCGAAATTGACATTGATCGCTCTCAAGCAACACCGGTTGAAAACGAACTCGCTGCTGGTGACGAGTCGCTACTGGGATTTCTGCGCCGCATATCGACAATGACCGCCGAGTCGTATGTCGCGGACAATGCCTCGTCAGAAGACTTTGGACCGGCCGCCGAGTCCGCTCGGCAAATGCAATTGACTGTATCCCGTCGCTGGCGCAGCACCGACAACCCGGCACCGGCGGCACAGCCGCTACCGCCCAGCGTTGTGTACGCCGACTTCGAGCGGCTGGCCGATGATCTGGATGTGGAAGTCGAACGGTTGCAACGGCAATTCGCAGAGTGCCGGACGTAACCGTTGGCGTTGCCGCTCAACAACACTCGTCATTGATGTTCGCATACTGCCGCCGATGCTATGATGGGCATTTCGCGATCGTAGCCGAAGTTGTGAAACTTCGGAACTCCCACGAGTTCCGCTACGACGAGCCGGTGTGAAATGGCCTCGAGTGCTTTGTCAAAACTAAAAAGTGGGGTAAGCATCCTGCTTGCCACCACGATTTCCACGAGTAAACGCAAGCTGGAAGCTTACGCCACGTAACCGGCCGACCCTAAAATCAAACTTTGACAAAGCACTAGGCGAATTGCCGTCCGCGGTGTCCCGGAGTGTTGGTTTGAATCGTTCTCGACTGATCGTTGTTGCGTCGATCCTGATTCCGCTGCTGTGGCTGTTTGGGCCGGCGCTTTTCAGCAGCCGATCGTTCGTGTTTCGCGATGCGGCACACTACTATTATCCGCTGTTTGAATGGTCGGCCGGCGAGTGGTCGGCCGGCCGCGTGCCACTGTGGAACCCGCAGGAGAACTGCGGCGTGCCGGTGCTGGCCGACACCACGTCCAGCGTCGTCTATCCCGGCAAGCTGATCTTTGCGCTGCCGCTAAGTTTTCCCGCACGTTACAAAATCTACATCGTCTCGCACGTGCTGCTGGCGGCCGCGGCGGCATATTTACTCGCGCGACGATGGCAGGCCAGTCCGGTTGCTGCCGGCATCTGCGGATTGTCGTATGCGTTTGGCGGCAACGTCGTGTTTCAGTATTGCAACGTCGTGTTTCTGGTCGGCGCCGCGTGGTTGCCCTGGGCACTGTTGGCCACAGATCGCATGCTCAATGCTCGAAGCCTGCGTTGGGCGGTCGCGTTGGGTGCGGTATTGGCGATCATGACATTGGGCGGCGATCCGCAGACGGCCTATCACGCGGGATTGCTGGCCGCACTTTACGCGCTGTTGCTGTGGGGCGAGCAACGACGAGCGAGCAAAAGTGTAAGTGGATCAGCGGGTGCCGTGGATCGCGCCGCCCCCGCCGTGCCCGGCACGCGTCGCGGGCTCTCACATCGATTCACTCTGCTTGTCGTAGCAGCCGTAAGCGGAGCGCTTCTGGCCGCCGTGCAAATTCTGCCGGCCATCGAGTGGACTCGTCACAGCGACCGAGCGGCGTACGACGCGCCGCGCAACCTTTACGAAGTCACCGAGTATCTACAGCGTCCATCAAAGGTGGCACGCCTTGAGTCTTCGAAGGGCGTGGGAGCTGCTGGCGGCCAGATCATGCCCGTCGAAGACTCAGGGGGTGCTACCCTATCCACAAATTCGCAAACGGGTGTGTGGAGCGGACTGTTTGGTGCGCCGCAAGCAGGCGTGCATCACGAACACATTTACCACTTCAGCATCGGGCCGTGGCGACTGGCCGAGTTGATCTGGCCCAACGTCTCCGGCCGGATGTTCCCCACGCAGCGCCGCTGGCTGAACGTCATTCCGGCCGAAGGGGGCGTGTGGACGCCGTCACTTTACATGGGTTTGCTGCCGCTGCTGTTGGCGCTGGGAAGTTGGCGGCTGCGCGGCGGCGACGTGCGCCAGCGCTGGTTGTCGTGGAGCGTACTGCTGGCCGCGCTGGGATCGCTGGGCTGGTACGGCATCGGCTGGCTGATCCAAGAGACGCGCTTCGGCCTATCAGGGGCCGAACCGCAAGATGTACTCATCGGCCAACCGGTCGGCGGCCTCTATTGGCTGATGGTGGTCACGCTGCCGGGATACGCTTACTTCCGCTTTCCAGCAAAGCTGCTCGTCGTCGCCGCGCTGGGATTAAGCCTGCTGGCGGCAAAAGGCTTCGACCGCGCGCTGGCCGATCCGCCGAAACGATTGCGGTACACACTGGCCGCTATCGCCGTCGTCAGCATGTTCGGTGTCGCGATCGCTCTCGCCGTACGTCCGTTTTGGAGCCAGTGGATGCAGAGCGTCGAGCCGGACGAAATCTTTGGCCCGCTCGACGCAACGGGAGCCGCCAACGATCTGCTTTTCGCATTGCTGCACACGGCGGTTCTCTGTGGCTTGTATTGGCGGTTATTCGGGCGAGTCGTCAATACGCCAGACGGCACGCGGGGTGATGAGATTTCGTTTAACGGCGAGCCGAAGGCGACGGCGTTGCCTGGCCACTGTCGCCTTCGGCTTGCCGTTAAACGATTCATTTTCGGACCAGTCACGTCGGCAAATACCACGCGGTCACACGTTGCGCTGTTGATCGCGGCTATCGACCTGGCAGTCGCGCATGGCTGGCTGGTGCCCACCGCGCCGCAGCAGATTTGGAGTGAACCGCCGCAACTGGCCAGAGTGATCGCGGAAGAGGATTGGCAACATGCGACGCCCCATCCCTACCGTGTCTTTCGCGCCGCCCACGATCATTGGTTGCCCGAACATTGGTCGCGGACCTCGTCCACCGATCGCCAGGTCGAAGGGCTGCGTTGGGATCACGACACGCTGTTTCCCAAATATCACTTGGCGACCAACGTATCCCTCGTCGAGTCGTACAGCACGATCATGTCGCAGGACTATCGCTGGTTCCTGCGCGTGGCTCGCCGGCACGGCCTGCACACTCCCAATCGAACCGCTCAGCCGCACCCGGCCGTGCTCGACGCGCTTTCGGCCAAGTACTTGATCTTGCCCGACGAAATCGATTACCCGGGCGCGACTCGCATCGTAGGATGGACGCCCTCGTCTGTCCTTCGGATTCGGACGGACGAGGGCGTCCATCCTACGTTGGTTGCGGCCGAGGCCCGCGCCAAGAATGAGAAGCCGCTGAAGCATGTGGCCTGTTGGTACAATCCATCGTGCTTGCCTCGCGCGTGGATCGTACATCAGTTTGAAACGCTGCCGCCGCTGAACTCGTCCGCGCCCGTTGACGTCGAACGTCGTACTCAACAAGTCCTATTCCCCGGCGGCAACATTCGCGAACTGCGTTCGTCGGCGGTTGTCGAGACCGACGATGCTTCACAACTGCAAATCGATCTGATTGACGGAAACGACCTAGACAGACTGACGACTCGCGAGTCATGCCGCGTCGTCGTTGACCAGCCGCAGCGTGTCGAGATCGAGGCAACTCTCGGCGCGCCGGGCCTCGTCGTGCTGAACGACCTTTACTTCCCCGGCTGGACGGCGGAAGTTATGTCGGCCAACTCGAAAGCCAGCCCGCAACACGTCCAAATGCTACAGACAAACCGCGTCATGCGCGGCGTGTATCTGCCGGCAGGAAAGCACCGAATCGTTTATCGGTATCAGCCAGTTCGCTTCTATATTGGCGCCACGATCAGCGCCATCACATGGTCGCTCTTG
>JBGTKH010000198.1:0-7189 GCA_041744735.1 Pirellulaceae bacterium
GACGGAAGAGACGAACCCATGTTGATTGAATTCCGAGTTGAAAACCATCGGTCGCTCCGGGATGAGCAGGCTCTGACGCTGGAATCGGGACGTATTGGGGAATTGTCGGACCCACGGCCACGTCTCGTTGCCGGTTATGACGAGCGGCTTCTTCCGGCGGCGGTCATCTATGGCGCAAACGCTAGCGGCAAGAGTAATGTGCTGGCTGCCCTCGCTTTCATGCGCGAGGCCGTAGTTCTTTCACATCGACGTTGGGAGCCGGATGGTGGTATCCCGCGAGCTGCATTTGCATGGGGGGGAAAACGCAGCGAGTTATCTGTTTTTGAAGCGTCGTTCTTGGTCGGGGACACGAAGTATGAATACGGATTCGCGGTAAGCGACGAAGTCGTGGAGGAAGAGTGGCTATTTGCGTGGCCCAACAATCACAAGCAAGTTTGGTTCGAGCGCGAGCGGCGAATGTTCAAGTTTGGCGACCACTTGAAGGGGCCGAACGAAGCGGTGAAAGAAGTTACCCGTTTAAACGCACTGTTTTTGTCGGCAGCCGCTCAACACGGGCATGGACAGCTTACCGCTCTTTACTCTTGGTTTCGTGCAATCTTTCCAGTCAACATCGCGGGTCGCGGACATCCAATGATCCACCCGGGGTTTATGCCGGAGATGTTCTTTTCGTCCGGCGATGAGCAGCCTTCACTTTTTCCAAAAGACGAAGGCGAGGAGTCGTTAGTAACGCGTATTCGACAACTACTGAAAGCGGCAGACATTGGTATCGTTGACATAAAGAGAATTGACATCGAAGAGGAGTTTCAAAGCCGCACGTTTGGACGACGCCGAATACAATTGCAACACCAAGCAGGCGATGACGATTCCTGGCTCGACTTGCAGGAGGAGTCGGAAGGTACGAAGACATTATTTCGAATGGCGCCTTCCGTTTTTCGAGCGCTCGACACTGGAGGACTCCTGCTTGTCGACGAATTGGAATCTAGCTTGCATCCATTGCTGGGTTTGGCGATCGTGAAGATGTTTAACTGTCCCAAGGCAAATCCGCGAAACGCCCAGATTTTGTTTACGACACACGATACGAATCTGTTGGGAACAACGCTTGGTGAACCGCCGCTCCGACGCGATCAGATTTGGTTTACCGAGAAGGACAAGGGCGGTGCTTCAAAACTCTATCCGCTCACCGACTACAAACCCCGCAAGTCCGAGAATCTGGAGCGCGGATATTTGCAGGGAAGATACGGCGCAATTCCGTTTCTAGGCGATATCGCATGGATTACGGAGTAGCGCACAGTGGTAAAGAGAAACCGAATCCGTCGACCCGCGAGACAGGATCCCTACAAGGAACCCAAGCCGGTTATTTTGATTGTAACTGAGGGCGATGTAACCGAGCCGGAGTATCTGAGTGGCTTCGCAAGGGCTGCAGAAAATTCGCGTGTCAGAATCGAAGTCGTGCGCGGCGCTGGCGTTCCAAAGACGATAGTTGAAGTTGCAAAGGAATTAAAGAAAATCGCGGAGAAACGAGCCCGTCGAGAGAAGGACGAAAATCTTCGTTATGACGAGGTGTGGTGCGTGTTTGATATTGACCAGCATCCGAATGTACCGGATGCGAAGCAAATGGCCCGCGATAACGGTTTGGCGCTCGCAATTTCGAATCCGTGTATCGAACTTTGGCTGTGGCTGCACTTTGCCGATCAGCCTGGAATGCGAGATCGACATGATTTGCAGAGAATGATGAAGCAACACATTCCCGGCTATGACAAGCATGTCAACTACTCTGACTACGCGAACGGCTATGACGCGGCTGTTCAGCGTGCGTCCCGTTTGGATGCGGATGCGTCAGCGGCGAACGAACAAGGACGGAATCCGACAACTGGCGTCTGGCGATTGACGGAAAGTATTCGATCTGACGCCTGATGTGTTCGAATAAGTTTTTCCTGTCGCCCACGACTTGCCTTTTGACGAACGCGTGAAGAACTCCAATCGTTTGCGCGCTATGGCAATTCGCGGATGCGCAGATTCTTGAATTCCACGGGCGCGCCCTCGGATTCCAGGCACAGATAGCCGGTGCGTGGTTCGCAGTTGGTGCCGCCGGACACTTCTTCGCCGTTGACCCACAGCCGCACTTCGCCGTTGATGCAGCGGACGTAGTAGTGATTCCACTCGCCCACGCCCTTGCTCAATTCCTTCGACGGAAAGCTGCGGCTGCCGTTGGCGGAGACGGGCGGGAAGGGGGTCATCTTCGAGCCGCCGACCGGGAACACGTCGCCGTGGGTGGTGAACCAGTCGGACTTCTTGCCCGTGCGCTGCTCGTACTGTTCGGCGAAGCCGTGATCCAGCACTTGGACTTCGATGCCGATGCGCGGGAGTTGCCCCGGCTTGATATCCGCCAGTCCCGCTTCGCCAGCCCACACGAAGATCCCCGAGTTGCCGCCCGACTTCAAATGCCGCCACTGTGCGACCAGTTCAAAGTTAGTGAACGACTTCTTCGAGCGAGTCACGCCCACCGGCTGCCCCGTGCATTTCACGAGTCCATCCTGCCAACTCCAAGTGTCCTCCGCGCAGTTGACGTTGACGAAGTCCTCTTCTCCCAGCGCCGTCCAACCCGCGCCGTTGCCATCGACGAACGCCTTCGGCAAAGCGTCCTCCGGATTGTCGGCTAAGACGACGTGTTGCGATGAATCCAACCAGCAGACGAGAGCCAAAACGACCAGCGCGGGGTGGCAGTGTGTTTTCAACATGAGTTCGGTTCCTTGATTCTGAGTAAACGATTGAAATCGTAACCCGAAGCGTTAGCGAGGAGCTGAGCGGAAAATCCCTCGCTTACGCTTCGGGTTACGAAAACTGACTTGGCCGGGTGAACCTACAACGTTATTTTGACGACACCCGCGTGGCAAGTATACTGGAATAATTGATCGCAGGGGTCGCGCGCACGGCAAAACCATCCGCGGGGTAACGGCCTGACTTGGTCACTTGGCAATCGCGTTCTCAATCTACTTTGAGTTTCTACCGGAGGTCCCATGAACAGCCGAATTCTCCGCGTGTTGATCGCCGTAATCGTTTTCGCGTGTGGCGGCTGGATGGCTTCATCGAATGCTCTGCGAGCCGCTTTGCCTAACAAGGTCGAAGTCGATCCGGCGCTGGAGGTTTTGGAACCGCGGACCTATCGGCTGAAGATTGTAATCCGCATCGATGCGCCAGACGGCGTCGTCCGCAACGCGCTGGCTGAAGGGCCGATCCCAATCGAATGGCAAGAACAGAAGCTGCGGCTGTTGGAAGAGAAGATTACACCCGGCGCTCGCATCACGGAAGCTATGCTGAAGGACCAGGCTGCGATGCTCCGGTTGCACGTGCGAGAAATTCCCAAGGGCGGATTTGCATCCGTCGAGCGGCTGTATGAGATCACGCGCTTTCGCACTCGCTTCACGATGCCGCCGGAAGAACTGGTGTTCGCCCGCCGGCTAACGACCACTGTGCGCGATCATCTAACCGGCAACGATCCGGGCATCGAGACCAAGCACCGCACGATGGTCACACTGGCTCGCAGCCTGCAGAAGGACGACGCGGCCGCCTGGGACACCGTGCACGGGATCTGGAGTTGGACGCGCGACAACGTCAAGTTCGATCGCGGCGATTACCGCGGGGCGCTGCATGCTTTGGAAGAGCGCTGCGGCGACTGTGAAGAGATGAGCGTGCTGTTCATCAGCCTCTGCCGCATCGCCGGCATCCCGTCGCGCAGCGTGTGGGTGGAAGGACACAGCTATCCTGAGTTCTACCTCGCGGACAAAGCGGGCCAAGGCCATTGGATTCCGTGCCAGGTCCTCGGGCCGGCTTGGTTCGGCGAAATGGCTGAATATCGTCCAATCTTTCAGAAAGGGGATGGCTTCTTCGACCCGATTCAGAAAAAACACACGCGCTACGTGCCGCATACCCTGCGTGCCGACGGCGGCGGCCCCGAACCAAAGCTGACCGTCGAGCACCAAATCATCGCCGATTCGGATATCAACGGCCCAGGCTACAACAACCCCAAGTAGCCCCGCGACCAAGAAAATTGGTCCGAGCATTGCAACCGTCCCAGCAAGGATTAGAATTCCCAGCAGTCCTTGTGCGCTTGCTCGTAAAGGAGTACATGTCGATGAACTGCAAATTTCTAAGCGCAGTCTTGCTTCTCCTTGCCCTTGTGTTCGGCGGCGCGTCCACCACTTGCGGCGACGACCGCAACGCTTCTGAAACTCAGGATCTGACGCCACTCATCGAAGCTTTCGGTCGGGCCGCGGACGCTGCCCGGAGGAACCGCAACGAACTTCAACTTGAAGTGGCGCACGACGACTTCAGTAAGGCCATCGCGGCACATGCCGGCAAGAAGGTTCGCTGCGAATTCGCGGTTCTGAAGGTCTACACAGATCGCGTGCTGTTCGTTAACCCGATTCTCTCGACGCGATATCGGTTCGTGTTCTATGGGGGCGACGCCGCGGCGCTGGTAAAAGATGACGACATAAATCTCCAATTTATGTACGACATTGTGAGCATCGACGGCGTTTCGCAACCCGGCCCGCTGCGCGAAAGAATTGCCAAAATCGCGAAAGGCCACGCCGCATCTTTAAACACCCGCGACCGCGTCGTCGTTGTTGGTGAATTGTCGCTCCCGAAGTTCGCCGATCAACGTATCGACTTTGTCAATGCGTCGGTGATACCGTTAAACCATTAAGGAGAATTGAAATGAATCACAGTCGTCGACAATTCCTGGAGAACGTGGGCCGAGGCATGGTCATCGCCGGCTTGGGGGCTTCGTTGGCCGGCGATCTGGGATTCTCGCATGCCTTCGCAGAACAAGGGGCAGACGGGCTTGATTTCGGTGAACTGGAATCGCTCGTGTCGTTCATGCAGAGCACGCCGCCGGACAAACTGCAGGCGGCACTCGTCGCAAAGCTGCAGTCGGGCGAAACCAACTTGCGGCAATTGACCGCGGCCGCCGCGCTGGCCAACGCGGAGACGTTTGGCGGCCAGGACTACGTCGGCTTTCACACGGCGATGGCCTTCGTGCCGGCTTACAACATGTCGCAGAAGTTGCCCACGCAGCGCCAGCCGCTGCCGGTGTTGAAGGTGCTGTTCCGCAACGCCGACCAAATTCAAAAGAGCGGCGGGGCGAATCTTGTAACGTTGCGGCCGATCGCCAAATCCGAGTTCGCCGCCGACGCTCAAGCCGGCCTGATGCTGCGCGACGCTTCCCGCAAAGGAGAGATGGACGAAGCGGAACGCATCTTTGCCGGCGCCGTCGATGGTTCTCCGCTGGAAATGTTCAACTTGCTGCAACCGGTTGTGCAGGACGAGATTAACGTGCATCGCTTTGTGATGGCGCATCGCGCCTATCGGCTGATCGACATCGTCGGCTCGCAGCACGCGCATACGCTGTTGCGGCAAAGCGTCCGCTTGTGCGTGACTCACGAACAGGGCCGGTTGTCCAGAAACCGGCCGGGCGACCCGATTCGCACGCTGATGCCCAAGCTGATGGATCAATACAAACTGGCCGGCCGCTCACCCGGCACGCGAAAGGTAGACGATCAGTGGATCGAAAACCTGTGCCTGACTATTTACAGCAGCGATGCCGCGCAAGCTGCCGATGCCGCGGCCGCCGCGCTGGCCGAAGACATCGAGCCGGAAGCCGTGGGCGAAGCGATTTCACTGGCCGCCAATCGCCTCGTGCTATGCCAGCCGCCCAGCGAAGGGCGAGTGCACGGCGACTCGAACGGCGTCCACGGTTCCGACGCGATGAACGCCTGGCGCAACATGGCCCGCGTTGCCCACTCGCAACTGGCGCTCACCGGCCTGATCGTCGGCGCATACCACACCGCGCAGTCCGGCCCGTTCAAAGCGCCGCCGTATCCGACCGACGAACATCGCGCCGCGATCAAGACCACCGACGCCAAAGCATTGCTCGCGGATGCCGAAGACGCCATCCGCCACAATGACCAAGGCCGCGCTGCCGCAGCCATCGCGATTTACGGCGAACAAGGACACGCGCCCGGCGCCGTGTTTGAATTGATGCTCAAGTACACGGTCAGCGAGGACGGTCGTCTGCACGGCGAAAAGTACTTCGAGACGGTCACCGAAGAATTCGCCACCACGCGGCCCGCATTCCGCTGGCGGCAACTGGTCGGCTTGGCCCGCGTCACCGCCAGTGCCTACGCCTACAACCGCGAAGACCAACACGGCCACCGAGCCCCCGGCTACGAACAAGCCTGCCGGTTGCTCAATGTCGACGTGTAGTCCCAGATTGGAACGGTGGATGACTAGGTGAATGCGTCCCCGCAAAAGCGGCAACCTGCGAGTGCGGCGACTCATCATAGCCGCGCCGCGGCGGCAGGATTACGTGTTCAGCGGCGACGCCCTGATGCGATGACTTCTATTCAAGGGGCGCACCATGTCGACCTCCTCGCGGGTTTTCATTTCCGCGACGTCCGCCGACCTTGGTTCGGTACGACAGTTGGTCAAGGATGTTTTGTGGTATTATCAAAGCATGTCCTCCGCTGTTGGGTTGCCGGCTTGGCTGAGCGATGCCCGCAATCGGAATTGACCCATTGTTTGTCGGGGATTACGCGATGACTGCTGACCACTTTCAGGAAACGATCACGACACTGATGGAACGGGTGCCGTTTGAAATGTTCACGATCGAACTAAACACAGGCGAGAAAGTCCAGATCGACCACGCCGGGGCGATCAGCGCCAGGGCAGGGCGAGCCGTGTTCATTGCCCCTGGTGGCAAGCTTCACATCTTCGATCACGAGAGCGTGAATCAGGTTCTCTTCAACTCGGCGAACACGGACGCTTTAATATCATTTGGTAGCCTAATTCGCCATAATTTGGCATTCGACTTCAACACAAGACCCGCCAAATTCTGGCGAATTCGGCTACCAATTGATATTCAAGCGACCGTGTTCGCTGCGTTGAAGAGAACCTGATTCACGCTCTCGTGACCGAAGATGTGAAGCTTGCCGCCAGGGCCAATGAACACGGCTCGGCCTGCCCTGGCGCTGATCGCACCGGCGTGGTCGATCTGGACTTTCTCGCCTGTGTTCAGTTCGATCGTGAACATTTCAAACGGCACCCGTTCCATCAGTGTCGTGATCGTTTCCTGAAAGTGGTCAGCAGTCATCGCGTAATCCCCGACAAACAATGGGTCAATTCCGATTGC
>JBGTKH010000199.1:0-9833 GCA_041744735.1 Pirellulaceae bacterium
CGGCGATCTGCTCGTCGCGGGTCCGGCGGCCAGGGCTACGCGTGTCAACTCCGGCGGTCGTCATGGCGTATTCCTTTAGTATGCAGTGATCACGAAAATGGGCGCATGGCCCAACTCGCCAAAGACGTCGGGGATCTCGTCGTCCTCTCGGTCGTACCGCCAGATGACCCAAATCCGCCGGCCCGCCGGCGTCTCTGCGAACATCTGGTACGAGCCATCCTTGTGTTTTTCGAGGCGGAAGACGCGGTCAAATGACGCCTCAACCTCGTCCACCGAGAGGGCGTGGGCGTCGATCTTCAGTAGATTCCATTCAATCCACTTGAACTGCCTCATGCGATGACTCCTCGATCAACGCATCTGATGATATCCTGTTGCGAGGGCGTGAGCAACTGATCGGCAGTTCAAACCAGTTCAAACCGTCCAATCCGCTGCCCGCCTGGGGCCGGAGCTGGCGGTCCTGCGAACGTGTCGCCCTAAGCACGAGGGACGCGCACAAACCGATCCACACGGGTCGGCTGGACGCGATTGAAGAGGGGCGTGGCGGGGACGGGCCGATGTAAATGATGGACCCACCACTTTCGCGAATCGCTCGGAGGATATTCCGTTGCTGCCGAAGGGCCGGTGCGCCGAGAATGGACGGTGGATGGCGTCGCGCGCGAGGCGTTGGTCTATGTCCCGCCGCAGGCCATGACGGATCCAACGCCGATCATGTTCGCCTTTCATGGGCACGGCGGAACGATGCAACATGCCGCCGGCAGTTTCCGATATCACACGCTTTGGCCGGACGCGATCGTGGTCTACATGCAGTCCTGGGACGACCCACGTTAGGTTGAATGGCGGCGTTCTTTGAATTTCCTTTCATGGGCACACTCGCAGGCGAGTGATCCCGAATCGATGGTTGAGCCAACGTCAGCAACTCGCGGAATATCCGTCGTCCCAAAACCTCGCACGACTGAACAATCAACACTGGTTGACAAAACCGAATTCATAGATGGGACTCCGTCCCGACCAAAATGTCCGCAAAACATGGTCGGGACGGAGTCCCAACCTACACAGGGCGCCCCTGCGTTAAAGAGCTTCCGTTGTTATGATGGACGGGTATTGAACCCTGAACCCCAACCTCTGAACCCTACCATGATTTGTGTCAGTATCGGCCGCGGCCGTCATAAGATGATGATTGCGGAGCACCGCCACGTCGCCGAAAAAGGCGTACGACTAGTGGAGTTGCGGTTGGACTGCATCACACGCAGTGTGAATTTGAAGCGTCTGCTGGCGGATCCCCCTTGCCCGGTGATCGCGACGTGCCGCCGCGAGCGGGACGGCGGGATGTGGAAAGACACGGAAGAGGCGCGGCTGATGCTGCTGCGGTCGGCGATCGTGGATGGGGTGGAGTACGTAGATCTCGAGGACGACATCGCGGGCAGCGTGCCGCGCTTCGGCAAGACGAAACGCATTGTCAGTCTGCACAACTTCCGCGAGACGCCGGAGAACCTGGAAAAGATTCACGCGCGGCTGGCGGCGCTGGACGCCGACATCGTCAAAATCGCCACGATGGCTCACAGCGCGCACGATAACCTGCGGATGCTGCGGCTGATCCGACAGAGCCAGATTCCCACGGTCGGCATCTGCATGGGCGAGATGGGCACACCGACGCGCATTCTGGCCGGCAAGTTCGGTGCGCCATTCACCTACGCTACGGTGCACGAGGAACGCTCGTTGGCGCCTGGCCAACTTGGCTTCGCGCGCATGATGGACATCTACCGTTACGATCAGATCAACGCCGCGACGGAGGTCTACGGCGTGATCGCCGACCCCATCGGACACAGCTTCAGCCCGATCATTCACAACGTCGCCTTCGGCCAGCTTGGGATGAACAAAGTGTACGTCCCGTTCCGCGTGCCGCGCGAGCAACTGAACAGCTTTTTGGCGGATTGCCGCGAACTGGGCGTGAAGGGTTTGAGCGTGACGATCCCGCACAAGGAAGCCGTGATTCAGCAGCTCTCGAAAATCGATGGTGCCGTGCGCGGCATTGGTGCTTGCAACACGGTGGTCATCGACGGCGCGGAGGCCCTTGGATTCAACACCGACTTCCGCGCGGCGATGGACAGTTTGGACGCGGCGATGAAGCTGCCGGCCGGCGACAGCAAGCTGACAAAGAAAGTCGCCTTGATTCTAGGAGCCGGCGGTGCCGCCAAAGCCCTGGCCTTCGGACTGAAGCGCCGCGAGGCCGACGTGGTAATCGCTTCCCGGACGTTGAGCCGCAGCCAAGAGCTGGCTCAGCGGCTGGGCTGCCGGGCCATCGAATGGGACGCACGGCATAACCTCAAAGCCGACATCTTAATCAACGGCACGCCCGTGGGCATGCACCCCAATGTGGACGAAACGCCGTACGAACGGCGGCATCTGCGGCCGACGACCGTGGTGTTCGACACAGTCTACAATCCCGAACAGACGCTGCTGATCAAAGAAGCACGCCAACAAAACTGTACCGTGGTCACCGGCGTAGACATGTTCGTTAGCCAGGCGGCTCTGCAGTTCAAGCACTTCACCGGCCAAGACGCACCAGTCGCGTTGATGCGTGAAGCGCTCAAACGGGAGATCGGTCCGGCGCGATACTGAGCATTTCAAAATCTGCGCGACGTAGCGGAATTCGTGAGAATTCCGAAGTTTCACAACTTCGGCTACGGTGTTGAAATGCCCTCAACCCGCGGGCTCGCGCCCGTCGGCTTATTTGACGCTAGTGTTCCGTCAAGGTTAAAAGTGGGGTAAGCATCCTGCTTGCCAATCCAATTTCCTCCCAGAAACGCAAGCTGGAAGCTTACGCCACGTAGTTGGCCAACCCAAAAACGAAGCTTTGACAAAGCGCTAGGCCGTCGCCTCGCGGAACATGGCGCTGATTGATTGGTCGTGGTGGATGCGCTTGATGGCTTCGGCCAACAGATCGGCCACGGAATGAATTTCGATCTTCGCGATCTGCTGTTCGGGCCGCAGCGGGATGCTGTCCGTGATCACGACGCTGGTAATCGGGGCCTTTTGAAGCCGCTCGATGGCCGGGCCACAGAGAATGCCGTGAGTGGCGGCCACGTGAATCTCACGCGCACCCGCCGCGTGTACGAGTTCAGCCGCGCCGCAGATTGAACCGGCGGTGCTGATCATATCGTCGAACATCAGCGCGATGCGGCCCTCGACCGGCCCGCCGATGATGTTCTCTTGCTTGGTTTCCATGGCGCTGGCCCGCCGCTTGTCGACAATGGCCAGTTTCCCGCCGAGCCGCTTCGAATGGCCGACGGCTCGCTTGATGCTCCCTTCGTCGGGGCTGACGACGACGATCTCATCGCGCTTCCAACTTTTTCTGAGGAAGTGATTGTTCAGCACCGTCGCGGCGTACAGGTGATCGACCGGCACATCGAAGAAGCCTTGAATCTGAGCCGCGTGCAAGTCCATCGTCAACACGCGATCGGCGCCGGCCCGCGTAATCACGTTGGCCGCCAGCTTCGCGGTGATCGGCACGCGGCCCTCGTCTTTACGATCCTGCCGAGCGTAACCGAAGTACGGAATCACCGCCGTGATCCGCGCCGCGCTGGCTCGCTTGCAACTGTCGATCATGATCAACAGTTCCATCAGATTGTCGTTCACTGGCGGGCACGTTGGTTGCAACAGATAGACGTCGCGCCCGCGCACGTCTTCCAAGATACGGCAGGAGATCTCGCCGTCGGGGAAATTGGTCAGGGCCACTCGCCCCAGAGTCAAGTTCAGGAACGAACAGATTTTTTCGGCCAGCGCTGGATTGGCTCGCCCGCTGAAGATTTTCAGTTCTCGCATCGCGCCGCCACCTTCGATTGGAGGGCATTGATTTCCGCTTCGACGGCCTGCAGGTCATCCAGCGTGTTGATGCTCAGTGCCTCGCAGGGTTTCAGCACCGCCAGCGCCCGCACGTCTTTTCCCTCGGACTTCAAGATTCCGGGGCAATCGGTCAGGTAATACTCGCCTTGCTGGTTGTTGTTGGTCATCCGCGAAAGTGCGTGCAGCAACTGGCGGCAGTCGAACACGTAGGTGCTCATGTTCACTTCAGTGATCTGCCGCTGCTGGTCCGTGGCGTCCTTCTCTTCCACGATCGCCAAGAATCGGTCGTCGTCGTCCCGGACAATCCGCCCCAGTCCAAGCGGGTTCGGCTTATGTAGTGTACCTAAAATGCACGCCGGCCGGGCACGATCAAATTCGTCCAGCAACGCCGTGACCGAATCGGCTTGGATCATCGGCGAGTCGCCCGTCACGATCAGCACCGGGCCGTCGTGATTCACCAGCCGCTCGCGGCACACGGCCACGGCATGCCCGGTACCCAGCCGCTCGGTTTGCTCGACAAATTCGACGCCCGGCCGTCCGGACAACGCGTGTCGCACCAAATCGCTGCGGTAGCCGACGACCACCACCGTGCGATCCACGCCGCTCGCTTCCAGTGCATCCAGCACATACTCGATCATCGGCCGCCCGTTCACCTGAAACAGCACCTTGGGCAAATCGGACTTCATCCGCGTGCCCATTCCGGCCGCTAACACAATCGCCAGTCGTTTGCTCATGACCTCGAACCGCCAAACTCCGTTTATCGTCGCGATGTTCTCCGAACCGCACTCCAATGCTGCCATCTTGCCATGAACGGCCGCCGCGTTCCAGGGGGTACGGGCGATTCAACGGCTTCGCGTGGTGAACGGGGCGGAAGCCGGCGCCGTTGTCGCGAACGGGCTATTTCGACAACAGGTCAAACTTGAAGTGGGTTCGATCGGAAACTGACTTTACGGGACCTGCACCGGATTTCCATCGGCCAGCGCGCCCAGGTACTGGTACGTTTGGTGGTCGATATTCTCCGCAAAGAACTTCACGGCGCCGTCGCCCAGCAGGAACATGGCTCCGCCGGGATGCAGCGACTTGAAGCCCAACGCCACATTGTCGTTGCACGTCGTGCGGCAGCCATCGACGCTGCGCCATACGGACACCGGGCCGCAGGAATCGTAGTTGATCGGAATCACCGTCGAGATCACTCCGCAGCCGCTGTTCGAGTTGGCCCAACCGGCGGCGGCAACACCGGCGCAGCGCGGCCGCATCTCGCTCATGAAAATCGTGTGCGACAAACCATCGGTGATGTCGATGAACTTCGTGGCCACGACGGTGGTCATGGAATGATGCCGGCCAAACGGGCCTGGCGCTGCCAAGTGACGTACCTTCGCGATGGCAAACGTGTTGTATGGATGCGCACAAGGGCACGGCGTGCCGCGAGACGGTCCGCTGGCTGTCACCGACCGCGGGCCGGACGACGAAGCATAGTTGCTCAGCGCGATGCGACCGGTGGTCACGCCCCCGAAATCGTCGCTGGGGCAAACGAACACCGGAATCTTTTGCTGGCGAATGGTCGTATAGGCAACCGGGCCGGTCTGAGTTTCGATCTGCGCCGTCGTGAAATCGAATTGCTGGAAGACGGATTCCTGCTCGAAGAACGGCAAGATGAAATGCAACGTGGTGCCTTTGCCTTCCAGACGGGGCGCGGCACCCGGCGGCGGAATACTGTTGTCCCACAGCGCCCAGGAACCCATCGGCAACTGACTGTGCGAGTCGTGATAGTTTTGCAGCGCCAGCCCCAGTTGCTTGAGGTTATTCGAGCACTTCATGCGCCGCGCCGCTTCCCGCGCCGCCTGTACCGCCGGCAGCAGCAACGCCACGAGGATGCCGATAATCGCGATCACAACGAGCAATTCGACGAGCGTAAAACCGCGCGCGGTTCGCTTCATAAACTGTTCCCTACCACCGGATTGTCCGTCAGCAACGCCGATTATATTTCACGCGCAAGAAATTTAAAGGGTGTGCATTTCGCTCGCTCTGCGAGTGCAAGTGGCGGGTCACCCACCCGTGCCATCCGCCGTTTGACCCGGCACGCTGGGCGTCGTAGAGTTGTCGGGCGTGCGCATACCGCGCCGCGCCGCGAACCTCACCTGTTGTAGGAGCAGAAACGATGTCTATCGCAGTTGACTCAACCGCCAGTCCATTCGTGGATCGCCGCAATTACGATCTAGGTGTGGGCGCACCCACTGGCGAACGTCGCCAGTTCGCCAACAGCCACAACGAACTGTCCCCCGACGCCCGGGAATTGGCCACGGCCATCGACGAGTACAAACTGTTCCACCGCCGCCGGTTCATCACCTTCGAAGAAATGCTGGGCGTGATCCGCGAGTTGGGATATCGGAAGGCGTAGAGGTCAGCGATCAGCGGTCAGCGGTCAGCGATCAGCGGTCAGCGATCAGCGGTCAGCGATCAGCGGTCAGCGATCAGCGGTCAGCGGTCAGAGAGGCACCACGCGGGCTTGTCCCCGTGGGACCATGTTTGGCAGCCAGCAGCAGATCGTCTCCGTCCGTTTTTCGCCACGGCCGGGCTTGTCCCGGTCGGGCGATGTTGGCCGCGATGAACAAAAGTTGCTGACCGCTGACCGCTGAGTGCTGACCGCTGAGTGCTGAAAGCTACTAAGACCCCGTGAACAATCGGTCGGTCAGTTTGTTGGCGTAGAGTACGCCGACGATTTCGCCGTGATCGTCAACGACGCGGGCCAGCGATTCACGGGTTGTTTGTCTATAAATGACGAATGACGAATGCCAAATGACGAAAGAATGACGAAGCTCGAATCACGAAAGACGTGACATCGGCGGGTCGAACGGAATCGAAGGGTGCAACGAAGCAAGTTTCAGCGGGCAATCTCTTCGTCATTAGACATTCGACATTCCTTCGTCCTTCGTCCTTCGTCCTTCGTCCTTCGTCCTTCGTCCTTCGTCCTTCGTAATTTGTAATTTGTAATTTGTAATTCCAAAAACCGCGCGCGACAAACTACCGCCGGTCTCTAC
This sequence comes from Pirellulaceae bacterium, assembly GCA_041744735.1. Lineage (GTDB taxonomy): Bacteria > Planctomycetota > Planctomycetia > Pirellulales > Pirellulaceae > JBGTKH01. Next base: position 6,882 of record JBGTKH010000199.1, read on the forward strand.
TCATCCTCCGCCATCCTTGCGCGTCCCATGTTGATGTTGAATTCGCCCAGGGCGGGCATCATCATAGCGGCCGTGGTGAAGCCGTAGGCCAAGGCGGTGACCACAAACACGATCAGAGTATAGTGCAAGTAGAAGCTGGTGATCGCGTAAAACGTGGCCAGCGGCAGCACGACCGAGGCCACGCCGATCGCCGGCGACGGATTGCGGGCACCCAGCGACACATACAGCCCCACGCCGCCGCCCAAAATCATCGCCAGGAACGGGGCGAACTGCGTTTGAAACGATGCGCTGAACGAGATCATCATCTGCATGCAAATCCACACTCCCAGAAACAAAAAGAACACCGCACCCAGGCTCACGGAAATCGCCGTCCGCGAGTTGGCGTAGATCATGCCACAGTGCAGACCGAGCGTGGCCACAAAGATGTTCATCACCGCCAGGCCGCCGACCACGTAGCACAGGTTCTCTAGACTCAGGCCGCCTTGCCACCACAGATAGCAGCACAACAACACCGGCAGCCCGATCATCTGGCGCGTGACCCAGAACACGCCGCCGATCTTGCCGAAGATGAATTCCTTGGGCGAGAGATCCGTGACCAGCAGCAGATCGAGCGACCGCCCGTCGCGCTCGTTGGTGATCGACGTGACGGCCAGCGCGTTCACGATTACCAAGCTCACCAGGAAGAAAGGAATCAGCGGTGTCGCCGCGGCCGGAATGACCGTGCCGATGTCGTCGCCGCGCGACAGCGCCGCGCCGCTGGCGATCGACCAATACAACCCCGCGAACGCCAGCGCAAACAGCAGCAGATATGCACCGCGAATCACCAGTACCTTGCGGCCATAGGCCCACGTACAGGTCTCGCGCCACAAGACCGGATTGTCCCACACGCGGCGGCTGGTGCCGGACGTGACCGGCTTCAGGCGGGCGTCGACGTGACCGGACCGGGCCGTTTCCGCGGTCGCGTCGTCCACCGGCGGCCGGCTCTTCTTCCCTGACTTGGCTTGAGCCAGATCGTGCTCGACGCCCCAGATGCTCTCCTGAGCCGCCTGCCGCCGCTGTCCTTCACGCACCTCGCGTGTTGGATTCCACACGCGCACCCGAGCGATCGCCCACAAGTTCAGCGCGGCCACCGCAAGCGTGGACGTGAGCAGAAACAGATTTACGCTATTGACCAGCGGACCCAGCGCCGGCTCGCGCGGCATCACGGGCCCCGCGGCAATGAGAACCGCTCGCAGCGGGCTGAACCCGGCGGCCCACGCTGTGCACGACACGCCCAGCACAGTCGTGTCGCCCAAAAGATGCACGACCTCCCAAATCCCTAGCCAGAACACCAACCCCAAGGCAGTCATCGACAGCGTTTGAAAAGTCTTCTCGCGCCACAGGGCCAACGTCGATCCCAAACTGCCCGCTGCCGCGATCGAGGCCAGCGTTACGGCGAATACATAACCCACTTGCTCGAACGACACGCCGCCTAACAGCACCGTGAGCATGAACACGGGCAGCCCGGCGGCCAGCATCACCAACACGTTCAGCAGACTGGCCAGCAGCTTGCCCAGCACCAGTTCGCTGTTGTTCATCCGCGTCATCAACAGCAGGATCAGCGTCTTGCGGTCCTTCTCCTGAGCCACCGCGCTGGCCGCCAACAGCGCTGCCAAAAACGCCAATAGCGCCAACTGTAACGGCGCCAGAATCCGGAACAAGATCGACCCAAACCGGGCCATGTCCCCGACGCTGGTAATGATCTGCGTCCCGGCCAGCACCAGCCACGCCGTGCACATCAAAATCAACAACCCCGCGACGTACACCGCCCGGTACAAATACAACCGCGGCCGCCGCGGCGTCGTCGCCGCCTCGCGAGTAAACACAGGACCAATAAACAACGCTGAACTCCTCCTCGCCTTCCGATTCACGGCGGAAAACGCTTTCGATTCCGGAAACGAACAACCGACTTGACGCCGCCGATTATACCCGCCAAGGTCGCTGGCCGAGAGTCTAAGGCGTCGATTGGCAAATGAAGATCAGCGATGCCCGAACAAAACTAAAGTCCGTCTACCCGACAATTAAGCTGTGACAAAGCACTAGACTCCCCAATTGGTTCCCGTCAGAATGACGGCACGTCGCGCCCGCGCGAACTGCTCACTGGGGAGTGCCCATGTCCGACTTGCCCGTTCTGGAACTGATGTTTCGCGAAGTCGCCGGCAGCCCGTGGGAGGGCCGGGCGATGGTTCGCTTGAGTGGCGAAGAGTTCGGCCCGTTCGCCGTCCGCGAAGGCATGACCGCCAAAGAGCGCGACGACGTGCGGTGGTACGTCGAGCAGTTCATGGACTATCCCGAAGGCGGCAACGAAAAGCGGGCCAAGCAAATCGAACAGCGGCTGGAGCAGTACGGCCTCGCGCTGTGGGACGGATTGCAGCAGCAGGCACCGCAGCTTCACCAGTGGCTGGGCCACGTCCAGCAAACCGGCGGCGGGCGGCTGGAACTTCGCGCACAAACGCCGCAGGACGAAGTCCCCTTCCGTTCGCCGTGGGAGTTGATGCGAGTGGGCCGCGGTCAGTTGCTGCACCAGTTGGGTGTGACCATCGTGCGGCGAGGCAACGTCAACCTCGCGGGACAAACGCCCGCCGACACATCGCAGGACCTGCGCGTGCTGGCCGTTGTCTCCCGGCCGGACGAAGAAGGATTCCTCGACCCGCGCTACACGCCCGAAGCGATCCTCGAAGCGCTCGCCGATCGGCCCGAGGTGTCGGTCGATTTCTGCCGCCCCGCCACGCTTAAGGCATTGGTCGCGGCGCTGGAAAAAGCCAAGGACGACGGGCGGCCTTACCACGTGGTCCACTTCGACGGCCATGGCACGACGATCCCGCACGAAGCCGGCATTGGGGCCTTGTGTTTCGAGAAGGACGACGGCCGGCTGGATTTGGTCCGCGCCGATCAGTTCGGCGATCTCATGTC
>JBGTKH010000200.1:0-14900 GCA_041744735.1 Pirellulaceae bacterium
TTCGTAATTCGTAATTCCTCAGCAGCCCGACCAGGATTTGAACCTGGAACATCTCGTTAGAAGCGAGACATGATGTCCGTTTCACCATCGAGCCATCAGCGGAAGGCAAGGGAGTTGAAAGTCCTATGACGTTACTTCCGCTTGTTATCCCGCTGGAATTCAAGGATACGGAACGGGCGGCGTAGGTTCGCGGGCAGGGAGTGTTGCACACCCATCAACATTATCAACACTCAACGAAATTCATTTTCCGCAGGAAATTCGCAATTGTGTTGTCAACGAAAATAGACGGCGACAATTCACAATCGGTATAGCCGGCATGATCGAATGGGGAGGGGGGCGGGGGGGTCCTTCAAGCCAAAGTGGAACACCAGGCAGTGCATAATTCGGCTCATTCGTTGGAACGAGAGCTATCCGTTCATTGTGGGACACATGCCGAAGGACTCGATACGAGAGAGCCCCTATCTTGATGTCGGCGATTCTGTGAACGTCCGGATATTCACCTTTTGGAGCGACGCAGAGTTCCGGATTCGCCGAGATAAACCTCTGCAACTCCGTGGTCTCCCCGTCGGCAAAAAGGGATGTACTTGGGAACCGCTTTCTTAAGACGAGGCATAGTGCAACCCTCCACTCGCGTTTGCCAAAACGGTATGTACCGTTTTGCGCTTGGGAAACGGGCCGCACTGCCGACCTCCGGCAGGTAATCGAAATGCTGATTTCGGCAGGATTTACTTCAAGAGCGGGCGAAGGGACTCGAACCCTCGACATCCAGCTTGGGAAGCTAGCGCTCTACCAACTGAGCTACGCCCGCGAGTGGTTGACTGTCAGTAAGAATATAGCTTCCGGCGCGGCGGTCTGGCAAGGATTGGTGTAGCTTGGTAGTGGTACATTTTGGTAGCCGAAGTCGTGAGACTTCGGAAGTGTCACCACTTCCGCTACGGCAACTTGTACCACTACCTGTAGCTTCGGCGGAGTTGCGGCGGGTTCGGGTTGTGCTGCGCGTGGATTTGGGAGTAAACTCCGGCGGGCCGAGGAACTTTGAGGTGCGGCGGGGCATCGGAATCGTGTCGTTCTGTGCTTGCCGTTCGAGGAAGCCGAGATGCTATCGACGTTGCTGATTCTGATGACGCTCGCCGCGGCGCAGGCGGCTGCGCCGGATACGGTCGTGGTTTGTCCGGAGGAATTTACGCCGGCGCTGCAGCCTTGGCTGGCTCATCGAGCGGCGCAGGGACATCGCATCGCGGTGCTCACGAACACCGCGTCCGCGGCGGGGATTCGCGACGGGATTCGTGAAACGGCGCAGTCGGGCCGGCTGCGATATGTGCTGCTGGTGGGCGATGCTGACCCAGCGGCGGCTGTGGATGAGAACGCGCGAGCCCGCTGTGTGCCCACGCATTTGGCCAAAGCAAAGGTCAACGTGCGCTGGGGGTCGGAGCCCGAAATCGCAACCGACAATTGGTACGCGGACTTGGACGACGACGGCGTGCCCGACGTGGCGGTGGGAAGGCTGACGGCTGACAGCAAAGAAGAGTTGTCGTTAATGGTCCGTAAGATTTTGGACTACGAACGGACAGGCAACGGATTCTGGCGGCGGCAAGTCAATTGCATTGCCGGCGTGGGCGGCTTCGGGCCGCTGGTCGATTCGTTGCTGGAGATGGCGGCGAAAAAGTTTCTGACCGAGGGCGTGCCCTCGTCCTATGTCACAACGATGACCTACGGTAGCTGGCGCAGCCCGTACTGCCCGGACCCGCGTGTGTTTCATCGCACGACGGTCGAGCGATTGAACGAAGGCTGTCTGTTTTGGGTGTACATCGGCCACGGGCAGAAAACGTATTTGGACCGCGTGCAGGTGCCCGGCGGCGTGCATCATATTCTTGATACGCACGACATGCCCAAGCTCCAATGTACGCACGGTGCGCCAATCGCCGTATTCCTGGCATGCTACACCGGAGCGTTCGATCAGCCACGCGATTGTTTGGCGGAAGAGATGTTGCGCACCGCGGGCGGGCCGGTGGCGGTGCTGAGCGGCTCGCGCGTGACCATGCCGTATGCGATGTCGGTGATGGCCGGCGAGATGCTCGACGAGTATTTTCACATGCGGCGCGAGACGCTGGGCGACGTGGTGCTGGGCGCCAAGCGCCGCATGGTGGCCGACAATCCCCAGAATGCAAACCGCTTGCTGCTGGATTCAATCGCTGCGGCGGTCAGTCCCGCGCCTGAAATGTTGGCGGAGGAGCGGGCCGAGCACCTGCTGCTGTTCAATCTGCTGGGTGACCCGCTGTTGCGTTTGCAACATCCGCGCGAGGTACAGGTGGACGCCGCGGAGTCGATCGACGCGGGACAGGCACTTGAAATTAGCGGCATTTCGCCGACCGCTGGCCGCTGCACGGTCGAACTGGTCCTTCGCCGCGACCGGCTGAAGTTCGCCGCACCAGTGCGAGAACGATTTCACAATTCGGATCAAGCACTCGTGCAGTTCAACGAAGTCTATCAACACGCCAACGATCAGCGCTGGGCCGCACATATGTTCGACGTCGACGCCGGCCCCTTCAGCACGACACTGCAGATTCCGCTGGAGACCCGCGGTCCGTGTCACGTGCGTGTGTATGTCGAGGGCGACGGTAGCTACGCCCTCGGCGCCGCTGACATCTTCGTCCGCCGACCGAGTTCTCCAAATCTCGGCGAATGACCGCGCCGCGTATTGCCGATGAGCGAATCGTTTAACCCGTAGCCGCAGGCGAGGGTGTTTGTCACGGCACGTCCGGACTTTTACGCCCTCGCCTGCGGCTACGGGTTAAACGACACGATCAGCGTCCGATGCGGCGGCTCTTGGGTTGGGCGGCGCGGTTGGGCGCGAGGTAGTCGATCAGCAGATCGAACAGCCACCACTCGACGACGACCAGCACGATGGGGCCGGCGAACAGGATGACTTGGCGAATCCGCGGTTCCCGCAAAAATTCGGGGCCGTAGGGGAACAGCCAGACGTAGATCGACGTGACCAGCAGCGCGTTAATGGCCAGGAAGCAGCACGTGAAGATGCACGTGAAGATCAGGAACCCGCAGCCCTCGGCACCCCAGACGTATTTGCGACGCTTCGGCATTGGTCGATTGAGCCTACTGGTAAATCAAACATGAAACGTGTGGTAAGCATCCTGCTTGCCGTGGATTTGTTTTGAATAAATCGCAAGCTGGAAGCTTACGCCACAAAATCGGCATCCCGCGAAATCACCTTTGACAAAGCACTACACGAGCGGCAGCACTTGTGACAACACGAGCGTAACGACGAAGCTGACCGTACCCAATACAATCAGCAGAATCGTCCACGACTTGAGAGCTTCGACTTCAGTCAGCCCACCCATCTTAGCAAAGATCCAGAAGCCGCTGTCGTTCATCCATGACCCGACCAGCGACCCGCCGCCGATGGCCGTCGCCAGATACACCGGATGAAAACCTAACGTATCTGGACTGGCGATTCCCTCGAGCATCGCTGAGCCCGTGATCATCGCCACGGTGCTGGAACCTTGAGCGACCTTGAGCACGGCGGCGACTCCGAATCCCAGTACCAGCATCATCATTCCGCCGCCGCCTTCGACCACAAACAGTGATTTGACGGCGTCGCCGACTTGAGCCACTTTCAGCATCTCGCCAAACGCACCGCCGGCGGCGGTGATGAGGATGATCACGCCGCCGCTCATCAGTGACGTCTCTACAACCTGCGCCATCTCGACACGGCTCAACCCGCGCTGCTTGAACAACATCACCATGGCCACGACGGTTGACAACAGCAGGGCGAAATTGGCGTTGCCGAAAATGTTGGCGACACCTGCGGCGCGGGCCAACTTGCGTGCACTTTCCGACTTAATCTTATCCGGCGCGCGGATCGCGCTGGTCAGTTCCGCATCCGTTGGTTTGACGATTCCGGCGCGAATCAATTCCGGCTTCACGGAGTTCTTTGCCGCGGTCTCGAGAATTGTGTTGGCCGAGATCAAAACGACGGGCAACACGACCGGCAGCAGCGCGACCAGCAGCGGCGGCAATTGCGAATCGTCCAGCGGTGCGGGTTCCGGCTCGCTGCCGATTTTCCGCATCGGAGTCGGCATGCGGCGATCGAGAAAGCCGGCAAAGAGCAGGCCCGCCACGGCGCCGGGCAAAGCCACAACCAGACCAATCATAATCATCACGCCCACGTCGACGCCGAGCTGCGTGGCCATCACCAGCGGCCCCGGAGTCGGCGGCACGAGTGTATGTGTAATCGCTCCGCCGGCGGCGATCGCCAGGATGTACCGCAAATATTCCTTTCCCGTTTTGCGATGCAGCGAGCGGGCCAGCGGCACGAGCAAGTAAAACACCGTGTCGAAAAACACGGGGATCGCCAGCACAAAGCCGCTGCCCATCAACGCAACCGGCGAGTGTTTTTCACCGAGCACGCGCAGAAACGCTCGCACGATCCGGTCCGCCGCGCCACTGTCCAGCATGCACGTACCGATCACCGCCGCCGTCGCGATCACAATGCCGATCTTGCCCGCCGACGAGCCGAACGCCTCTGCAACGCGCGTAATCTTCAACGCCAAGTCGCCTTCGGCCAACAAGCTCACCGCGATGGCGGCCGTAATCAGCGCCAGGAACGCATTCACCTTGACCACGATGATCAATCCGAGCACCAGCGCGATGCCAATGGCCAATGTGATCAACGGCCACGTGACGTCTGGTGTGCTTTCCACGGGAGCCGCATCGCTGGAGGGTGATCCTTTGGCAAGCCGACCATCGGCCGTCGGCGCCACGTCGTTTGAATTTGTTGCTGCGGCCGGCACATTGGATTCGTTGATTGGTGGTTGTGCAAACGCCCCGCTTACGATGTATGTTGCGGCCAGCATTGCCATGATGAATACCCACGGGATCGTCGTGCGCTCTCTTCCGGCTGATCGCTGACCGCTGATCGCTGACACTGCGATGATGAATAGCCCCAGCATCGTCGTCCGCTGATAATTCCGCATTGGGTCCCTCAACGCCAGGCGTCACTCGAAATTGCATTTGGACTGGTCCGGCGTTTTTAGCCTGCTTGGAATGCGGCGTCAAGCAACCCGTTCACCTTGGACGGCGGGCAATTTCCCGCTATCATGACGGCTCACTCCGCACTGCAGCGGTTGGCGTTCTCTCTCACGGGGATCAAACGATCATGAGCGATTTTCGTATCGAGCGGGACTCGATGGGCGAAGTGCAGGTGCCCGCTCAAGCTTATTACGGGGCCCAGACCCAGCGGGCCGTGCACAATTTTCCAGTCTCCGGTTGGACGTTGCCGCCGCCGTTGATCCACGCACTGGGGCTGGTGAAGTACGCCTGTGCCGTGGCCAATCGCAATTTGGGCAAGCTGACCGGCACGGGAAAGAATCCGCTGAAGAACGAGCAAGTCGATGCGCTGCTGGCCGCTTGCCGTGAAGTGGCCGAGGGGAAACACGACGGCCAATTCCCAATCGACGTGTTTCAAACCGGCTCGGGCACGTCCAGCAATATGAATTGCAACGAGGTGATCTCGAACCGCGCGATTGAGATTCTGGGCGGCGATCGCTTCAAAGCCGAAAAGCCGGTGCATCCCAACGATCACGTGAACATGGGGCAAAGCACCAACGACATCTTTCCCACGTCGATTCACGTGGCCGTCGCTCTGCAAATTAAGAATCAATTGATCCCCGCGCTGCAACGTTTCGCCGACGTGTTGGCTCAAAAGGCGAAAGAGTGGGACAAAGTCATCAAGATCGGCCGCACGCATCTGGCCGACGCCACGCCGTTGCGGTTGGGACAAGAGGTGGGCGGCTTCGCGCGACAGTTGCAGGTTTCGGTGGAACGAGCGCAGCAGGCGCTTCAGGATGTGCTGGAGTTGCCGGCCGGCGGCACCGCGGTCGGTACGGGCATTAACACGCATCCGGAATTCGGCCGGCGCGTGGCCGAGTCGCTGGCGGCGGAAACCGGCATCCCGTTCGTCGAAGCGGCGGATCACTTCGAGGGCAACGCACAGCGCGACGGACTCGTTTCGTGTCACGGCCATCTGCGCACCATCGCCACGACGCTGTTCAACGTGTCGAACAACATCCGTTGGCTCGGCTCCGGCCCGCGATGTGGGTTTTACGAAGTGAAGCTGCCCGATTTGCAGCCGGGCAGTTCCATCATGCCCGGCAAAGTGAATCCCGTGATGTGCGAGAGCCTGATGCAAGTCGCCGCGCGAGTCTGTGGCAACGACCAAACGGTGGCCATGTGCGGCGCGGCGGGCGGCCAATTCCAACTGAACATCATGATGCCCGTGATGGGACACGCGACGCTGGAGAGCATTCAACTGCTGGCCGCGGGCACTCGCGCGTTTGTCGATTTCTGTGCCGAAGGGATGGAGGCCAACGAAGTAGCGTGTGAGTCGTTTGTGGAGAAGAGCCTGTCGATGGTCACCAGCTTGAATCCGCTGATCGGCTACGAGAAAGCCGCGAAGCTGGCCAAGGAAGCCTTCAACACGGGCAAGACGATTCGCGAACTGGTGCGCGAGCAAGGCATCCTGCCCGATGCCACGTTGAAAGAAGCCCTCGACCCGTGGCGAATGACAGAACCGCAGGATTGATTTGCGATTTATGATTTTTGATTTGCAATTTTGGATTGCCTATGGAAACCCCCGGCGAAAGCCGGTGGGAGCGTCATTCAAACGACCTAATGTGACGCGTAATCAGCACTCGTTCAGAGAGGCCCCCGGCGAAAGCCGGCGGGAGCATCACTCCCTCGACCTAACTGACGAGCAATGGTTAATCGTTCAGAGAAGCCCCCGGCGAAAGCCGGCGGGAGCGTCACTCCCTCGACCAAATGTGCGGAGCGATCACTTACACAAACATCGGAGGGCCTTTCAATCCTAGCGTATCGTAGCGGAATTCGTGAGGCTTCCGAAGTTTCACAACTTCGGCTACGGTTTTGAAATGCCCACAAGCCAACACTTCACATGGAGGTTCTTTCAATCATGCATGGACTGCCTCACATTTCGTTTCGTTGTTTTGCAGCCGTATTGACGACTCTCGCGTTCGTCTCGGCTCACCCCGCAATTTCGCAAGAGAATCAGCCGCCGGCCGCCAAGAGCGCGCGAGAGCTGATTAACGCGGCCTACGCGAAAACCAAAACTGCCGCCACCGTTGCCGACTTCACAGAGGTGATCGGTTTGTGCGAACAAGCGCGAGCGGCCGACGCTTCGCCAACGACCGCCGATTACACGAATCGCTTGCAAGCCTGGTGTTGCAATCGGCGCGGCGAGGCGTATGTGGAACAGGCCGCAGGCTTGGTCGACGGCGATGAGGCCGACAAGTCCGCGGAGTTGGAGTCGCAGGCGTTGGCTGATTTCGAAACAGCCGTGAAGCTTGATCCCACGCACTGGAAAGCCATGCAGAACCGCGGCGTCAGCCTTGCTCAGTTGGGCGAATATGAAAAAGCTCTGAGCGATTTCGACCGAGTGATTCAGCTCAAGCCGGAATATGCCAACGCCTGGTTCAACCGCGGCGAGATTCGTTGCGAGCAAGGCAATTTTGAACAGGCACTGGCCGATTACAACCAAGTCTTGCGACTGGATCCGGCCGACTCCGGCGCTCGCACCGGCCGCGGCCACACGTACTTTCAACTTCGCCGCTTTCGCGAAGCGCTGGACGATTACAACTTGGCCGTCAGTTTGGATGGCGGCAATTCCGATGCTTACGCCAACCGTGCCGATGCCTATCAAAGCCTGGGCCAATGGGAACAAGCGGCCGCCGATTATCGCCGCGCGATCGAACTGGATGCCAACAGCGCCCGCGCTCATCAAAGCGCCGCGTGGCTGATGGCCACCTGTCCCGAGGTCCGTTTCCGCAATGCACAAGTGGCTCTTGCATCGGCTCAGAAGGCCATCGAACTACTTGGCGAAGACGACTATCAATTCCTCGACACGCTGGCCGCCGCCTACGCCACCGCCGGCCGCTTCGACGATGCCAAAACCACCATCAACAAAGCCCTCGAACTGGCCCCGGAGTCCGCTACTGCCAGTCTCCGTCGCAGGCTAACTCTGTACGAACAGAACCAACCGTTCCGCCAGGGTTCGTCCAGTGACGAGCGCTAGTGATCGCTAAAGTTGATCCCTCATGTTTAATTCACGACGAATGCTGTGGTTCGTAATGTGTGCGGGCTGCGCCGGCATCTTGTCGGCGGCCGAGCCGAGGCACGGCAACTTCGCAGCGGAGACGGTCGCGGTAGGTGGCGTCACGCGCGAATATCGTTTAGTTGTGCCGAGCACGGTAGACTTGTCGCGGCCGGCGCCGTTGGTCGTGGCGTTTCATGGGATGCTGATCGATAGCAAGGACCTGATGCCGCGCTATACGAAGCTGAACGAGACGGCTGAGAAGCACAAGTTCATCATCGCGTATCCCAACGCCGTCGAAAGGAGTTGGGCACTTGCGCCGGAGAAAGTGAAGAACGATCTGGCGCTGTTCGACGCGCTGTTGGAACAACTGCCCACGGAATACAAGATCGACCCGGACCGCGTATTCGTGCTCGGCATGTCGAACGGCGGCTACTTCGCTCATCTGGTAGGCAAAGAGCGGTCTACGACGGTCGCCGCCGTCGCCTCGCACTCCGGCCCGCTCGGTCTGCAAACGCTGCTGGGCGTGAACGCCGAGCGAAAGTTTCCCGTGCTCATCATCCACGGCGACCAGGACAGACTGATGCCGGTCGAATGGGCCCGCGAGAATCGCGACAAGTACATCAAGGAAGACCACGAAGTAAAATACGTCGAAGTCCCCGGCCTCGGACACTTTTGGGCCGACAAAGCCGGCATCAACGAAACGATTTGGAAGTTCTTCGTCGAACATCCGCGACAAAGCGAGTGATGTCATTTGTCATTTGTCATTGGTCATTGGTCATTTGTCATTGGTCATTGGTCATTGGTCATTGGTCATTGGTCATTGGTCATTGGTCATTGTTCATTGGTCATTGGTCATTGGTCATTGGTCATTCGGGCTTGGTCATTCTTTCGTCCTTCGTACTTGCCGATGCGATCAACGAGCGCAGCGTGCGTAGGTTGATCGCGTCCCAATCTTCGCCGTTGTGCGTGCCTTTGGGCGTTTCCAGGTACATGGGCGTGTGGCGAAAGCGGCGGTCGTTAAGCAGGTGGCGGAAGGGTTCCAGGCCCAGGCGGCCTTGGCCGATGTGCTCGTGGCGGTCGACGCGCGAGCCGAACTCGCGATTGCTGTCGTTCAAATGAAAGGCGACGAGGCGATTGAGGCCGATGGTTTGGTTGAAGCGCCGCATCGTGGCCTTGAACTCTTTCGGCGTATGCATCGAGTAGCCCGCGGCGAAGGCGTGGCACGTGTCGAAGCACACGCCCAAACAATCCGGGTCGGCGGTAAGGTCGATGATCGCGGCAAGCTGTTCAAACTGCCAACCGAGGTTGCTACCCTGGCCGGCCGTGTTTTCCAGCAGACAGCGCGCCGAAAGGCCACGTGTTTGCGTGTGCACTTCGTCCAGCGCCGCGGCAACTCGCTTTAACCCCCTTTCTTCGCTGCTGGTCGTGTACGATCCGGGATGCACGACGACGTATGGAATGCCCAATTGCTCGGCCCGCTGCAACTCGATCACGAAGGCGTCGATCGACTTCGTCCACAGCTCGTCGTCCGGCGCGGCCAGATTGATCAAGTAGGAACTGTGAGAGAGCGGGTGAGTGATTTTCAGTTCGCGCAGCGCCGTTTGAAATCGATCCGCCTCGTCGCCGGTGATCGGCTTGGCTCGCCATTGATTGTTGTTCTTGGTGAACAACTGCCCAGATTGGAAAGTTGTTTTGGATGCTTGGACTGGCCACTGCTGCGGAGCAGCGGTGAACAATTGCACGCAATCGCAGCCGACGCGAGCGGCGGCCTCGACGGCCTTGTAGTAGCCGCCGGCGATCGACATGTGGGCACCAAGCGGGGGCAACGACGACGACTCCTTGATGTACGCAAACGGAGACAAACAAGACGGACAATGTACGTCGCCCGCTACGTGCGGCATAGACGCCGCCACTAGCGCGGCAGGCAATCAGGCCAAGGGTTTTGCCAAGCGGCGACACGCGCGCGACAGGGCCGCGACAGGGCGAGTTATGGGGCACGCCGGCGCGCAGTGGCACGAGCCTCATCGCCGAAAAGGAAAGTCGCCCCAGCTACGAGATGTACAAAACGGGCAGGCGGTTAGCTCCCGCCGAAGATTCCACCGGCTAGGTTGGCCACCACCTTCCGCCAACCTAGCCGGCCGGAATGCCCGGATAAGGAAGGTGGATCATGCGAGAACCAAAATACAGCCACGAGGCTTTCGGTTACACGAGACATGGCAGGCGATGGAACCTATGGCAATGGACACCGGGCATCGCCAGCGAGTTCATCCATCACTTTCCCGATATCAACCAGGTCGATCCCACGCGCCCGGTCGTTTTGATGTACAGGTCATCGAACAAAGAAGAAGTCCGACTTGGAAAACATGACGATGGATTGACGCAGGCGATTGAGGAATTGGGCCGATACGGGGTGAAACTTGGCGGCAGGCTGAAGGCCGTCTTTGATGGCGTTGAATCCTCCAGCATCTACAATTACCGACGCATGCTGGAAGAGGCGCTTGAATGCGCGAGGGAACACAACGCCATTTTCGTTCCTGGGATGACACGCGACCGGCTACTCCGCAGCCATAGCTTTGACGGAACGACGAAGTCGGAATCGCCTACCATTGCCGAGTACATGGGTTTCATGCGGATGGCCGATGACGTACCCGTTGCCTTGTTACTTCCGCCTGATACGCCAGTAAAGGGTGTTTCAACAAAGCGTGGAATCGCAGCCGCACGCGCTAGGCGGGCCACCGAAACGAAGTGGGAACCTAGCCAGCGCGAATGCCTAGACGCTGTGCTGAAACTGATGAAAAATATCCCCTACTAATTAGCGGAAAGGGCCTCGGCGGTTGATGCAATGGCAATCGCAATAAAACCCGTGTTTTGCAGGGGGAAACGCCCAAATGAACCGACCGGTTACGGTACCGGAAAGGTGTAGGCTTACACACCGGCATCCCACCGTAATTTGCCTTGATGCTATCGAAACCTCTCGACGTAATCCTGATCGGCCAACGAGAGTTTCGCAAACTCGACTTCGATGACCGATCCATCTTCCTTCCGCAACTTCACCTTGCCGAAGGCGTAGCCGGCAAATGATGCCGTGACAGAGAATTGACCCGAAGTGTCGGTCCAGGTACGCATGGGCTTCGCTACTGATTTGTTTTCGGTGGTGGGTGGGGCAGGCACTCCTTTCTGTTCAATCTGCATCTCAATCCGCATCGTACTTGACTGCCGTATGGGAACAACTTTGATGCCGGTTATTTGTCCAGGGGCGTTGATCGCTTGGATGACCTCAACGCGATACGCGGAATCGCCTTCCCGCAAATTCGCAATTTGCATCAACACCGCCTTGCTGTCTCCCGTAAGGAAGAAGTCGATGACCACTCGATTGCGAGGATTGAATGTCACCATCAATTCCTGCCCGTCCTTTTCGTAGGAGTTGAACCACTCATCAACACCGATCTGTAGTTGCAACTTCGTCGGCTCCGGTTCGCGGTCGTCCGGCTTACCCAAGACGCCCCGCACCTCGTCAATTGATTTGCCGATCAAGCTGGGAACGTCGAACGCGGGTTTGCCAAGGACCTCACTCGCAACTTGCAGGAGCAGTATTCGGGCACGCGGCGCATTTGCGAATAGTTCAAACGACACGCCACCGATGGTCGTCTTGGCGTTTTTGCCGATATTGCTCTGTACCCACACCTTTGCGTCGGCCGGCCGTGCATTGTCGTACGGGAGCGTCGCGACGTAGGCCAGAAAGTCGCGAGCGTGTTTGTCCGTGTCTGAAGCCGACGACCCTGAGTAGGTAAACATCGCATGAACCGACTCAACTTGAGTTGCACTTGGCCCCATGACCGTGACACGAGATTGCGATTGCGATGTCGTTTCTTCGCAGTACCAAAAATTGACGACACCGCCGCTTAGCTCGTCCCTTCCGCCAAGATCTTTCGTAAGCGTAAACCCCTTGTTGGTGAAATTCAGGTACACGTCCACAGGCTGTAGGCCCGGTATGTACTTCGATTTGGCCGGCGTTTTATCTGGCCGATCCTCAGACACGATGGGAGACTTGGTCGGGGTAGCCGACGGCGGTGTTTTCTTAGGGTTTAGCTCGGCTTGCCGCTTGCGTTCTTCGGCTTCGCGTTGCCGGCGTTCAGTCTCTAGCCGGTCATGTTCTTCGGCTTCTTGTCGCTTACGTTCCCTTTCTACCTCGATCGCTTGTTTCGCATCGGCGACGGCTTGGCCGGCGGCTTGATCGTACTCGGCAATGGGCAAGTTGTCGTCAACGGCCCGGCGTACCCATTGGTCAGCTTCCGCTTTGTCGCCTGACTCCAGCGCACAGCCGATGATACGTGCTACCATGCGACCTCGGCTGCCACGTTGGGCATGTGGAAAGGTCTCCTTGTAGATTGCAACAGCCTCGGCACGGTTGCCGGCGTTGTAGAGTTCATCGGCTTTGGCGATTTGCTCTTGAGCTTGTTGCTCCGCTCGCATGTTCACGAAATAGCCCAGCACGCCGCAGACGATGGTAAGTGCGACGAATACCGCACCAACGATCCCAACGCATCCGCAGCATCCGGTCTTCGGCCTCGTACTTGACGTTGGCACGACTTCACCAAACTTAGCGCCACAATTTGGGCATCGGATCGAGAACCCCAGACCGCGAGGCCATCATCAGAGCGCCTCGAACCACGTTTTGATCTTGATCGCCATGAGCTTGCGGCGCTGTTCGAGGAAGTCGTCGTAGTCCGGGATCGCGCCATCGAGCAGCGATTCGGGCAGGCAGCTCATCCGAAGGTTGGCACGCATGTCGTCCGCGCCGGTGATGCCGCCGTACTTCTTCTTGCCACCATTGCACTGTTCGGCAAGCTCGTTGAAATAGCGGTCCGGCGGTTTGTCGCCGATGGCGATGTTGATCTCGCTCTGGGCCAGCACGAAATTGGCAATCTGGTTGTACCGGCCGCGCGAGAGCCCCTGTGCCTTCAGGTGCTTCTTTGGGTAGACGTGATGCACGTCGCTACGATTGAGCATCAGGTCCAGCACCGTGATGTCGCGCGATAGGAAACCCTTGTCGCCGAGCTTCACCTGCGCCGCTTGGTAGGCGAGGAAGTATGGGCTCTTACCCGATGAGGTGTCCATGAGTTGTGGCAGCATGCCAGTCCAGAAACTGTCGGGCAGTTCGTTTTCGATCACTGACTGAACGTAGCTCGCAAGGCCGCGCGCCTCGATCTGGCGGATGTCGAAATCAAATGCGGTCTCGGGGCTGCCGGTGTAGCGGCCACGCAGGACAGACATGGCGTACCAACGCCGCACCAGTCGCTCAAGGTCGTCCGCCGACATGCCTTCCGTCCGTCCGCGCAGGTAGATAATGTAGGCGAAGTTGACCGCGTTACGACCGCCGATCAGGTTACTTGTCACGAACCCAGCCGAGCGTAGGATCATCGTGATCCGGTCGAAGTGGGTCTTGCTGATGAAGGCGATGATTCCCTTCTTAAGCGTACCGAAAGACGCCTCCGCAATGGCCTCCTCGAACTGCTTGGTCTCGAAGTTGCGGCCCGAAAGCAGCGCCACGAGATCCTGAAGTTTTCCGCGCCCGAACTCTGATGTGAACGCAACGCGGAGCATGTCGGTATAGGTTGGGTCGTAGATGTCATCATTTGTGTCCGCGAGCCAGCGCATCTTCGGCAGGAACTCGGAGGTGGCGAACGCTTTGTCGCCCTTCTCGATGACGGGTAGAAACTCCGGCGCCACAGCAAGGTGGCAGAAATAGTCGATGGCCTTGCGAAGCAGGTTCCCGCCGAAGGTCTCGTTGACGGCGATCTTCGACATGGCGAAGTCGGCCTGTGACAACTCCGTGCCGGCCTTATTCACGCGGATGAAAATCTCGGTGACGGTCTCGATGTCGAGGTCCTCGGCCAGCTCGATCACGCCGACGTGGTTGTTGATGATCTTGCGGAGCTTCTCCAGCACGCCGAAGATCGCATCTTCGTCTACGCCGGAGTTTGCCTGCGCATATGCCCGCGTGATCTGAAGGAGCTTTGCGTCGGGGGAAAAGATCGCCGCCACGTCCTCGATCCAGGTTACGTCTTTGCGGATGGCGGGGTTGGCGACCTCAAATCGCTCCTCCTGCGGATGGAAGGCGATTCGGATGCGAACCGTTTCGTAGTCCTTGGTCAGCACCTCGCGGCCGAGCAGTGCTGCCATCAGTGCCGTGACACGCTGCTGGCCGTCGATGAGAATACGCTTGCCGGCCGACGACGTGCCGTCCTTGAGCTTCACCGTGGCGTTCCCAATTCTTTGCTGGCAAATTCTTGCAACGCACCAGCGATGACCCGCATTTGGAGCGCCTGAGCAAACGCTCGCATGACGGAAACCTGCGGGCCGACTGCCAATTGGCAGGTTACCGCCGCCAAACACCACGCCGGCCAAGAAATCTGAGGAATTCTGAAAATCGCTAACCGCAAATGGCGGCACGCGAGAACCCATCACGACCACGTAAAACCGGCCGGCCCGGTCGTTACCGTTATACGCTGCGTCCCGACTTGATTGAGTGGCGTGTTGCAAGTTCCGATTTGGGCGGTTCTTGGTGAACAACTGCACGCAGTCGCAACCGCACTGCCGCGCGGCGTGCACGGCCTTCTCGTAGCCGCCGGCAATCGACATGTGAGCACCGAGAATGGGCACGCGGCGATGTCCTTTCGTTTCCTGGCTGCTACAGATTTCCAAGTATTGCAGCCGCGAAGAACAGCCCCATCAGCGCGGTCCAGATGATTCCGATAACCATCCCGGCCATCGT
>JBGTKH010000201.1:0-6545 GCA_041744735.1 Pirellulaceae bacterium
ATGCAAGGCCGCTCGGGCGTCGTGCTCGCCCACCGTCTCAGCACCATCGCCCACGCCGACCGCATCGTAGTCCTCGACGCCGGCCGCCTCGTGGAACTCGGCACCCACGACGACCTCATGTCCCGCAGCGGCCACTACCGGCAAATGGTGGAGATCCAGATGGGTGTCGAGCAGCACTTTGCGTAGCGTTTAATCGCAGTAGGACTGAAATTGGTATTCAGTTAGAATGTTACTGACCAGAATGTCATTGATGTTGGTTGCCAAGGAGTTCGAATCCCGCCATGAATCGACTCAATACCGACAGAATTGCTCAGCTTGAGGAGCTTGACGGAGAATTGTGAATGGGTTGTCGATACTGGCCCTTGTGGATCGCAAGCACGCTCTTGGTGGTTGGCTGCAGTGTCGGCCGATCGGACGTCGGCAGGCCGCAATTGAACGATGGGGAGGTGGCTACCATGTCCGATACAACGCATGCGAACGGTCCCGCGCCGGAGCGCGAACCCGTAGCGTTGCCCAAGTCGGACGACGAGTGGAAACAGCTTCTCACGCCGCAGCAATATTATGTGACTCGGCAGAAAGGGACCGAGCGTTCTTTTTCGGGCGAATACTGGGACTGTCACAAAGACGGCATTTACCGTTGCGTGTGCTGCGGCGCTGGGCTGTTCGGATCGGAAACCAAATTCGAATCGGGCACCGGCTGGCCCAGTTTTTGGCAAGTGGCCGACAGCAGGAACGTGCAGACCGAGTCCGACCGCAGCTACTTCATGCTCCGCACCGAAGTCAAGTGCCGGCGCTGCGACGCTCATTTGGGCCACGTTTTCGACGACGGGCCGCCTCCTACTGGATTGCGGTATTGTATCAACTCAGCCGCGCTGGAATTCGAAAAACAGGATGCGAACTCGGCGGCGCCTGCGGGCGAAGATCCGTAGCGCGCGAGTGCACTGGATTGGATTCGAACGGTTTACGCCTACCGCGGCCGCTTCGGGGCCAGCGCCGCGTCGCCGGGATAGACGTACTCCTCCGGCAGCAGTTGTTCCATCTCGGCGATTTCTCGGTCCAACCGCTCGGCCTGCTCGTCGAGTTCCTGCAGTCGCAACCGCAACGTTTCGTATCGAGTGATCAATTCCGCGATGTCTTTCGTTTCTAACATAGCCCCACCCAAATGCATCCCTTGTTGCACAGTTCTGCACTGCGCGTTCATCCTAGCGATATGCCGCGAAAATATAAAGCGCCACGCTTAATAAATGCGTTGCGCCATGACAACATGTTGTCATCGAGACTAGTCACAGCCATCAGCGGCCGGCTACAGATTGTGTGCAAGATGCCCAGACTCTTTATTCGGCACATCAAGAAAGCGAACACGCCGCCCGGAGGCGGCGCGTTTGGCAATTACTGTGAGACGCGGTTTAACACATTCGCGACATTCCTACGGTGCGGCGCTTGCCGCCTTTTTGGCTTCTACCTTGGCCTTGACATCCGCCTTCTCGGCGTCCACCAATCCGGCGACTTTACCCGACAACACGTTGGCCAATAGTCCGCTGGGATCACAGCCGGCGGCGACCGACACGATCTTGCCGCCCTTGTCGATCAGGAAATTGGTCGGCATCGTCTTCGTCCGAAAAACGTTCCAACTTTCACCCTTCGAATCGACGGCGTACAGCATCTTCAACTTCTTTTCCTGCACATACTTCTCCACCTTCTCGTCGGGTTCGCGGAACACGGCCAAGCTGGTCAACCCCTTGCCTTCATAGGCCGAGTGCAGTTCCTGAAAATACGCCAACTCTTTGTCGCAGCCCGAACAGCCGCACGTCAGCCTCACCAGCACGGGACCCTTGGCTGTCAGTTCGGCCAAATCGATCTCCTTGCCGTTGGAGTCCTTGATCTTGAACTCGGGCGCTTGTTGGCCGACGGCCAACTTTGATTCAGCCTGCGCATCCTTTTGTTTTGCCGGCTCATCACCACGCGCGGTGAGCGGGCATGTTACCAACACGAGAACCGCCAGAGATTTCAACACAATTTTCATGGGAGTCTCCGTGAACTAAAAGTCGCCAAGTCGAACGTTCAGTCTTGCGAACCGCACGCCAGTATATCAACCGCCGCTGATGGATCGCAAGTGAATTCCCGACATTTTCGCCGCATCGTTTAACCGCGACGCAGCGGGGAGAGCGCGCGTTGGGTACACGCGCTCCCCGTCGGGTCGCAATTGAACGAGAAAGTTAGACCTCGATCTAACTCGGCCCAACCGGCAGCAGCCCGTCACCGTCGGTCACGAGCCGGCTCCACGCAAAGTGCTGCTCGGCGGGCGAAAGCGGCGCGGCAAATAGAGTGGGGTGCAACAAGTGAGCGAGTATTTCCAAACTATCCACGATCCGCGGGCCGCTGCGGTTGAAGTAAGCGTTGCCATCGACGGCAAATACGCGGCCATCCTTCACGGCGGACAATTCGTTCCAACCAGCAAGTCGAGGCAAAGACTGCGACTCGCGAATCGTGCGCTGCAGATCGAATCCGCATGGCGTGATGACCAGCACCTGTGGGTCGTATGCAATCACGGCATCCCAATTCGAGTAGCTGCTGTGCCGGCCGCCTTTTGTCAAAGCGTTCTCGCCACCGGCCAACTCGATGAGTTGCGGCGTCCAGTTAGCGGCCAACATTAGCGGTTCGATCCATTCAATGCAAACGACTCGCGGCCATTGACGCGGTGTAAGCGACCGAGTCTTCGCCGTAATCGCGTCCACGCGCCCACGCAGCGATGCCGCAAATTGCGCTGCGGCTTCACCGCACTCCGTCGCTTCGCCCACGCGAACGATATCCTGGAAAATGTCTTCCAATGAAAGTGGATTCAGCGCCACAACCGCTGTCCCGCGGAACGCCGCATCGCCGCGCACCATGCTCAGCACGTCCTCATACCGCACGGCACACACGTCGCACTGCGCCTGAGTCACAATCAACTGCGGCCGCAACTCGCGCAGCCGCTGCTGATCGATCCCATACAGCGCCGCGCCCTCCGCAACCAACCGCTGCACCTGATCGTCAATCGCCTGGCTCGACCGCTCGGCCTCGACGTTAGAAAACGTAACCCGCGGCTTGCCCAGCGCCTCGGGCGGATGGTCGCACTCATGACTAATCGCCACCACACGCTCGCCCAGTCCGATTCCATAGAGAATCTCCGTCGCGCTGGACAGTAGCGAAGCAATTCGTTCAGGTGTGGCCATGAGCGCAAAATACTATTAACGGCGAGTTCTAACGAGGCAAGTCTGGGGCGAACACCTCTTGATCGCTTGGATAGTTGCTGCCCGCGCCTCCGCCCCGGGAAGGACTGCGCTGGATCCCACTCTCGCCAAGTCTTCGAGTTGCACTCCCAAAACCTTGGGTGTTTTCGGGTTCTTTGTTCATCGGTCCATGCCCTTATGCACGTTGCATCAAGCGACTCGTGTTTCTTGATGCGTTTACCTGTCGACCGTCCTGAGCCGGTACCCCCGCTTTGTCCAATACTCCACGGCTTCATCACGGTCCAACGGGTTACGATACGGACCGCCGAGCTTCTTGAAATAGAAACCGTAACCATCAGGGAAGCTCGCATTGCCGTCCGGGAACTTGCGCTCATACTTATCGAGCGTCTCTGCAGTCCATCTCTCGCAGTACTGCGCGGCAGCAGCGCCGCTCACGGAATCCCAGTCCTGAGTCCAGACAATCGCCGTCGGCACGTACCGCTCCGGTCGGGGCGCTGCCGCCGCCGCCGCTGCCGCTTCCTCGAGCGTCTCGTAAGGTCCGTCGTAGCGCAACACGAGTCCCTCGCGTTTTACAACTTCAACCGCGCCGTCGTATGGCAATGGGATCCGCTCCAACTCGATAAACGTATTGCTGTTTTGGACGGGGGTGGTTCCGGATGGGAGCGATTCTGTCGGATACCAACCTGGAGTAAAAGGCTTCCAGACATGATTGGTCTGGTCGAAAAAATTGGTCCCATATTGGCCGCCTTCAACCACCTGTTCGCAATAAACGATCCAGTACTTGTCGAAGGTATCGTCGCGCGGAGTGGGCTGCGGCCAGGGCGTAGGCGTCGGGCTCGGAGTGGGCGATTGCTCAATCGGCGGCTGTCCCGCGTTGTCCAAGGCTTCGTTGATTGGGTTCGAGCCGCAACCCCCGCCAAGTATCAACGCGAGCACTACCAGCCAGAACTTGCCGTGTGGTTCTAATTCCATGATTGCAGTCTCCAATCTTGGACGCGATATCAAAGCGCTGCATTTATTGGTACTGTTACTCATTTGCGGTTGTCAAGTCCTTAGCAAAGTAGGGCAACCGCGGGAAGTTTGCTTCCCGTCGGCCTTTACTGGGGGCCGTCAAGTATTTGCTTGACGTCGGATTTGCTAAACTGCCGCGAACGCAAACTCCTCCGTTTTCGCGCACGTCCTGGCATTGCGTCCCGCGAGTCACCCACGACCATGATGCATCTTGTCGCCTATTGTTTGATTGCGGTATTGACCGCCCAAACGGCTCCGCACGCCGAAAGGTACTTTCAGATCACGGTCGTCGACGACCAGACGGGCCGTGGGGTGCCGATGGTGGAGTTGCGGACGGTGGACAATGTCAGCTACTGGACGGACAGCAATGGCGTCGTGGCGTTTTACGAGCCGGGGCTGTTGGGTCAGAAGGTGTTCTTTCACATTGCGAGCGATGGGTACGAATTCCCTAAAGACGGATTCGGCTATCGCGGCCGAGCGCTCGACGTCAGCGAAGGGGGCCGGGCGGAGTTGAAGATCAAGCGGCTGAACATTGCCGAGCGTTTGTATAGGGTGACCGGCGCGGGGATCTATCGCGATAGTTTGCTGGTGGGCCGCGAAGTTCCGATCAAACTGCCGGTGCTCAATGCCCAAGTGTTGGGATCGGACAGCGTTGTCAACGCCGTGTTTCAAGGGAAGATCTATTGGTTTTGGGGAGACACGAATCGGCCCGCGTATCCGCTGGGTAATTTTCATGTGCCGGGAGCGACCTCGCGATTGCCGCAGGACGGCGGTCTCGATCCGGAGGTGGGCGTGGAGTTGGAGTATTTTCTGGACGACCAAGGGTTCGCCAAGGAGACCGCGCGGATGCCCGGCGACGGTCCGACGTGGCTCAGCGGCCTGGTCACGCTGCGGGACGAAACGGGCCGCGAGCGAATGTTTGCGCCGTACGTGAAGGTGCGTGGCTTCTTGAATGTGTATCAGCGCGGGCTGGCGGAATTCGACGCTGAGAAACAACGGTTCGAGAAGGTCTGCGAGTTTGCGATGGACGCGCCGGTTCATCCCGGTGGTCATCCGCTGAAGCACACGGAGGACGGCGTCGAGTACATCTACTTCGCCAATCCATACCCGCTGGTGCGAGTCCGCGCGACGCCGCAGCACTTGCGCGATTTGGCCGCGTACGAAGCGTACACGTGCCTAAAGGCCGGCAGCCGCTTGGATCAGCCGCAATTGGACCGCAGCGAAGACGGATCGCTGAGATACGCCTGGAAGAAGAACACGCCCGTCGTCGGACAACGGGAGCAGGACACGCTCGTCAAGCGTGCACTGATCGAACCGCACGAAGCACTGCTGCGAATGCAGGACAGCAGCGGCACACGAGTCGTGGCCCATGCGGGTTCGGTTTACTGGAACGACTATCGCCGCCGCTGGATCATGATCGCAGAAGAATTCGGCGGCACGTCACTGTTAGGCGAAGTCTGGTACGCCGAGGCCGACGCGCCGACCGGCCCGTGGGTGCACGCGGTGAAGATTGCAACGCATGACAAGTACAGCTTCTACAATCCCAAACACCACCCGATGTTCGACAAGTACGGCGGCCGAGTGATTTTCTTCGAGGGAACCTACTCCGACTTTCTCTCCGGCGTCCCAGTTAAAACCCCGCGCTACGACTACAACCAGATCATGTATAGGCTTGACCTGTCCGATCCGCGGTTGTCGCTGCCGGTGCGCGACGAACCTGGTGGTAACCACTAGCGCGCCGTCAAAGCGCAATTTTAGGGTGAGCCGAACGCGCTAGCGTCGGGCCGCGGCCGGGCACCCGCGGCTAGCGCCGTCGGCTCACAAGCTCCGGCTTGGGAACCAGGAGGGAGCTACCATTAACTACCGTTACGAAGTGAGACATCCGGTCGAAACAAGGTATCCGCCATGCAAGCAAGTCGGCGATCACCAGTCGTCATTCTCGCGCTTTGTATCGCAATGTGCGTACTGGCCGGGCCGTCGCATGGTCTAGCCGCTGACGGCGAAATCGAAATCCGCGCCGTGGATCACGACACGGGCCAGCCGGTTGCTGTGCGCATGCATCTGAAGGATCAGAGCGGCAAGCCGGTCCAGCCGCCGAAGGTCCCGTTCTGGAAGGACCATTTCGTGTTCGACGGCCGGATCACGCTATCGCTTCCGCCGGGCAACTACACATTCGAGATGGAGCGCGGCCCGGAATATCGCCTGCGCACCGGTTACTTCACCATCCAGCGCGGCGCGGCGGACACGAAGCAAGTGGAGATGCAGCGGTTCGCCGACATGAAACAGGAAGGTTGGTGGTCGGGC
>JBGTKH010000202.1:0-16988 GCA_041744735.1 Pirellulaceae bacterium
GTACGAAAAAGGTGTTCGCGTGGGCAAGAAGGCGTTCCAGGCCATCGCCCAACGACTCCAACGCGACGAAGCACTTCCCAAATACTTCGTTCGCATCTCCCCCGCCATCTCTAGCAGGTAAACTTTTTGCCGGGAGTTGCCAAAGAGCCTTCGCTCTCCCACGACTAAGCTCGCGAGCCCTGCGGCTCACGCACGACTTCGGCTACCAAAATGTACTACTACCCGCCGTCTGGCAGACTTGCCAAACGAGTCGCGTATCGCGCATAATCCACGCGACCAGAACATGTCTTTGGCCGCGTGTTTCGCGGGGCCGCGTTTGCGAGGGATGGCAGTACGATGAGCGAAGAATCCTCGTCGCTCGAAACTCCGTGCACGGAATGCGGCGCATCGAATGCGACCGGCGCCACGCAGTGTTGGTTGTGTGGACGGGCGCTTGCGCCGGATAGCGCGACGTGCGAAGCTGCGGCTGTTGATAAAGTTCCGCAGCCGTCCGCCAGCGAGAGTCCCTTTGCCCGCAGCCCGTCGCGGCAAGAACTTCAGTCCGGGCTCACGTTTCGACTCAGTTCGCTGATGCTGACCGTGACGTTGATTTCCGTCTGTCTAGGCGTTGGGACGATGTCGCCGGGGTTGGGTATCACGCTGGCGATATTTGTCACTCCGGCGTTTTTGCGCACGATGTTTGCGGCCCGGCGACGGCGCATGGTTGGTCAGCCGATGGCAATCGGGGACAAGTTAGCCGCCTTTATCGGCTCGCTGGCGATCGTATTGGCTATCTCCGTATCGTCTTCGATTGCCTTTTACGCGACGTGCTGGGTTGGGTTCCTGGGCGGGGCCGCAGCCAGCGAATCCGCTGGAGCCGGGAATTACGACCCGCTCGCATATGGTCTAATCACGGGAATGATCGTAGGACTCGTAATGGGCCTTGTGGTGGCCGTGCTGATGATTCGCTGGCTCTGGCCGTTCGAACCGAAACATCGGGCAACGCGAATCCAATGAGATTTGAGATTCATTTTCGCTTAGGAGATTGACACATGGCAGCGGACATCGGCGCGTCGGCCGGCGACCGGCAATGGTTTATCGTGGGCCGCTGGCAAGAGTATGAGGGCGAGGGACGAGCGAACTTGTTGCGGATCATGGCGATCGGCGCGTTTTACATCGTGCAGCTCGCGCACTACTACGGATTCAGCGAGCACACGCAGGAAGTGGTCGCGTTCCATCAGGCGGCCACGGCGCTGGCGGCGGCTTGGACGCTGATCGCGGTGGCGATCCTGCTCTGCCTGCGGCAGCGGATTTTTCCGGCGGTGTTGAAGTTCGTCTCGACCGGTTGCGACATCGTATTGTTGACCGCGCTGGCGTCGATAGGCAGCAAAGCTAACAGTCCGTTAGTCTTCGCCTACTTCGTGATCATCGCACTGGCCGCGATGCGATTCAGCCTGCGGCTAATCTGGTGCGCGACGTTGGGCGGGATGCTGGGCTATCTAGCACTGGTCGGACTGACGGACACCAAGTGGTTCGACGCCGATCACGCCGTGCCGGTCGTCACACAACTGGTCGTGCTGTTGAGCCTGGCGCTGACCGGCATCATGCTGGGACAAGTCATCCGCCGCGTGCGGGCGCTGGCGGACGAGTACGCACAACGATTGACCGCCCAACAACGAGCAACATCGTGAATGGTTCGCCGTCCGCAGAACTGAAGTCCTGTCCCGATTGTGCGGCCGAGAATCTCGGTGACGCCGTTCAGTGCTGGTTATGCCGTCATGATTTGCGCGGCGTTCCGGCGATCGTGATTGCCGAAGAGGTTCGTCGCCCGCCGTCTTTTGTGGCCGGTGATCAGTTCTTTGCCGCGTTGGCATTGCTGTTGGCACTGACGGTGATTGTGGTGCTCGTCGGCGTTTTCTTGCAGGAGCCGGCGCTGGCTGTCATGTTGGGTGTGATCCTAGTCCCGGCGCTCGTCGGCACGATGATTCGCGTGAAGCAACAACAGGCTCGTCACGGACACGTAAGCTGGTCCGAGAAGTTGCTGACGTTCATCATGTCGGTGTCAATAGTCATCGGCGGGTTGGCTATGCTGGCGGTGGCGGCATTCATCGCGTTCTTTCTTTACTGTATTGCCGAAATGTCAAGGATGTAGGCATCGTAACCCGAAGCGTCGGCGAGGGAATGGGATTATTGAGAAAAACGCCTCGCTGACGCGTCGGGTTACGATGGAATAGTGGACGGCCATTGCCCATAGAGTGAAGCCATGAAGTTGCGCGATTATACGTTTCTCGGCACGACACAGAGTCTGTGTCCCGAATGTCTGTCGCTGACGCCGGCCAAGATCATCGCGCGCGGCGGCCGTGTGTACTTTCGCAAACGCTGTCCGGTACACGGCGAGCGCGAGGATTTTGTTTGCTCGGACGTCAATTTCTACGACCGGCTGGAATACTCGCTGCCCGCGAAGTTACCGGAAGTGTTTGGGGTCGAGCCGGACAAGGGCTGCCCGTTCGATTGCGGGCTGTGCACCGAGCACGAGCAGCACACGTGCGTTGGGCTGGTGGAGATTACGTCATCGTGCAATTTGACGTGCCCAATGTGTTATGCATCGAGCGCACCGGGCGGCAAACATCTTTCGCTGGAGCAGTGCAAGGCGGCGATCGATCGGCTGGTCGAGGTCGAAGGGCGGCCGGAAGTGTTGCAACTCTCGGGCGGCGAGCCGACGATTCATCCGCAGTTTCGGCAGATTCTGGACTATGCCGTCGCGCAGCCGATTGATTACGTGCAGATCAACACCAACGGGATTCGTTTGTCGCACGAACCGGCGCTGGTGGAAACATTGGCCACGCATCGCGACCGGCTCGAAGTGTTCTTTCAACTCGACGGGCTCAACGACGACGTGTCGAAAAAGTTGCGCGGCGAGTCGCTGCTGGAAACCAAACTGCGGGCGCTGGAGTTGCTCGGCAAGGCCGACGTGCACGTCACGTTGGCCGTCACGCTGCAAGGCGGTGTGAATGACGATCAGCTTGGGCCGCTCGTCCGGTTCGCGCTCCAGCGGCCGTGGATCACCGGCATGAATCTGCAGCCCGCCACTTACTCGGGCCGATATTTCTTGCCGGAGCAGTTAGAGCAGCGCATCACGTTTCCTGACGTGATCAAAGGCATCGCGGAACAAACGGGCGGGTTGTTCACGGCCGACGACTTCATGCCGCTGCCCTGCGCTCATCCGAATTGTCACAGCCTGTCTTATGCCTTCCGCTCGCAGTCGGCCGGTCCGGTGCCGCTGATGCGGTTCATCGACGGGCGCAAGAACATGGACATGCTGGCCAACGGCATCACGTTCACTCGGCCGCGGGCGCGGAATTTGATTCTGTCGTATCTGGGAAGACAAGGCTGCTGCAGCGGCGGCTGTGGAAGCGATGAGGCCGCGGCGCCGTTTGATTCGCTGCCCATCCTCGACCTAAACGGTCACAACGGCGACCATGACAAGGTGCGCGCGGCCGCGGACGAGTTTTTTCGCCGAGCCCTCTCGCAACAATTAGGGGCGACCGATCTGTTTCGCATCACGATCACGTCGTTCCTGGACGCCTACAACTTCGACGTGCGGCGGCTGATGAAATGCTGCACGCACCACGTGCTGCCCAGCGGCCACGTGATTCCGTTTTGTGCGTACAACGTGCTGTACCGAGACGGCCACGTGCCGCTGCCGGCGCTGCGAACGACGGATTCCGCGTCGAAACCGCTACAAATACTTGCCGGAGTTGACATCGCATGAGTGACGATCGTTCGCAGCGCGTCGAGGTTGTGGCTGAATGCCATGTCTGTCCTCACTGCGCCGCAACGAGCGCCATCGAGGCAAAGTTCTGTTGGCTTTGCGGCGCGCCGGTGGTGCGAAGCGAGGTCGAAACGCACTCGCAAAAAAACGTCGCCGAGCCACAAAGTTCCTTTACCGGTGGGTCGCCGCGAGAGGCCGCTCAAGACCTTCATCTTCATGCGAGCATTTGGTTGGGCGTGATCGTGGTTGCGGCCATCGGATGGGGAATGCTGCTCAATGATCCGATCTTGGCGATGGCGTACCTGATAATCGCCGTTCCCGCACTGCTGGGCACCATTGTCATTTCGGCCCTTGCGCGAGGAGCCAGGTCTCCGCTGAACCCCGCCTCGAAAGTCGCCCTGGCTATGGGCATCGCCGGCGTAATGGTGCCGCTGGCGCTGTTTTACAGCATTTATATCGCGATCGTGGAATTGTGTAGCATGTGTCAAAACCAATGATGCGGCGCGCATTCATGGCACGGGGTGAAAGTTGCCGCAGCCAGCGATGTAGACCGAAGGGTAACTGACGATGCCCGTGGTGAATCCCATCTATGCTTCGATGATGGCGCTCGCGCTGATGATGTGCGCGTTGTTGTTGCGGCGGACACAAGCGGCATTGCCGATTCTGTGGTGGCAAAAGCTGGGGATCGGCGTCGGCGCGTTTTGTGGAACGATGATCGGCGCCAAGCTGCCGTTCGTGCTCTCCGATTGGGAAGGTTGGCTGAGCGGCACGGCTTGGTTCGCTCATGGCAAGACGATCCTGAGCGGCATCGTTGGCGGGTATTTTGGAGTGGAGTTGGCCAAGTGGACGCTGGACGTGCGAGTGAAGACGGGCGATTCGTTCGCCGTGCCGGTCGCGCTGGCGGTATCGGTGGGCCGGATCAGTTGCTTCTTCGGCGGCTGCTGCTTTGGAACGCCGACGACTTTGCCCTGGGGCGTCGCGTTTCCGACGGCAGGTGATAATCCACCTCTGCTGCGACACCCGACGCAGCTTTACGAGGCGGCGTTTCACTTGGCGGCAGCCGCGGTCCTTGCGACGCTGCAACATCGCGGCCTGCTACGCGGCCAACTCATCAAGCTCTACATTCTGAGTTATCTCGCCTACCGTTTCGTCACCGAACTGATTCGCCCGGAACCGCGGATGTGGATCGGACTGACGGGCTACCAATGGGCGGCTCTGGCACTCATCCCGTTGTTTGCTTGGCTCTGGATTCGCGATCGCAATCCACCGGCCCTCGCAACCTAGAAGCAGCGCGAATCAGTGGGCCGGATTTGTCATCCGGCAAAATGAAGCGAGTGCAGAACATCGGGACGACGTCGAACGTTGTACCTCTTACCAGAGGCGCGCGACGGAGTAGGAATCAAAGTGGGGATCGATGCTGACAATGGGAATAGACTCCAATGTGGCTTGGGCAATCAGCAAGCGATCAAACGGGTCGCGATGGTGCAACGGCAGCGACTCGACGGCTGTGGCGTGCGTGACAGAAATGGGAAGCAGTTCGATTCCTGTCTTGGCCAACGCAGCCGGAATGTACGTTTGACTGGGTTCGCCGAGCGTCAGTTTCTTCAGTCCCGCTTTGATGGCGATTTCCCGGCAACTCGCCACGCTCATCAGCTTTCGATTGGCCGCATCTTCGATGAGTCCCCCTTGGCGGTCGAGCTTAACGCCGGATCGTCCTGGCAGAACCAGAGAAACGTGTGCGTATCGAGAAGCAAGTTCATTCCATGTAGTCCTTGAAGTCTTCCAGCGGGGCGTCGAAGTCCGGTGCGATCCAGAATTCCGCCTTGCGGTAGCTGCCGGCCTTGCAAGGCCATTGCTTAGCGCCGGTCCGCGCGAGTTTGGCCACTTCCGCCCCATCACGGACAATAACGACCTCCTCGCCCGCCGGCAGGTTATCGATGATCATCGATGATCTCCCGCAGATTGGCCTGAGCTTCTTCAATGGTAACGGTAGACATGGTTGGCTGCTCCTCACGCAATGGATTCGGCACCACAAGACCCATCAGCCGGCACACAATTCATTTTAGCCGACCAGATTCTCTTGTCAGTTGTATTTTTGTATTTTAGCCTCTCTGCGTTGCCGCCGGAAACACGTGACACCTGCGGACCTGCGCGTGGCGCGGTCGAGAGATCAGCCACAAGAGCTTGCATCTGCTACGGCCCGCGGCGTTAGCCAACCGCGGACCGGTCTTCCGATGGCGATTGAGATTTAAGACCGCCCACGCCTGCGCCATCGCACGGTACGATAGGTGACTGATCGTCGTAAACAAACGCCACGCTGTGCCGCGCCCGCGTAACGGCGACATGCAGCTTGGCCTTCGACTTCTCCACGTGACTAAGCAACCCGCTTTGCAGATACTTTTTGATCGGCCCATTTGGAACGATCAAGACCCGTGCAAACTCAAGTCCCTTCGCTAATCCAAAGTTCAACGCCTCGCACCCATACGTCTTCGCTTTCTTGTCGTACCGCAGAACCTGTGGCGTAAAACGTTGGATGTACTCGCCCACCGCGTTCTCCGCCACGAGGAACACACCGTCGTGTCCAGTCGTGTCATTCCGCAGGGACTGCATCCGTTCCATTCCCGGCCAGAGCGCGTTCGCGAACTCGCAGATCGGTCCATTGCACCGATATGTGCCGGTCATAGGTTCCCGTTTACATAGTCCGTTCCTCTCCCAATTCGCGAAGAGATTGACGATCTCGCTACCAAGAAACTGCTTGTTCTTCGACGACGGATTCGTGCTGTAGATGTGCTGCCGCGGGTCACCAACGACCGTGACACGTATGCCTGATTGCAGAAGACATTTGATCACTTCGAGATCCCATCCCGCCAAATCCTGGAACTCGTCGACAAACACATCCGTGTAAATCTGGCCTAGACGCGCCGTTACGCTCTGGCGTGACTTTTCCTCGCATTCGAAGACGAATTTCGCGATCTTGTCGGAGTAGATCAGATCGCCGTTTGCAAAGTAATGGCGACTGGTGTCGTGCTCGGCGATGTACTTCACGGATCGTTCGTTCACAGGCAGCATCGACTCGATGCGTTTGGCAGCGTACTTCGCACGTTGGTACGGCCGAGCGCATTCTCGTAGCAAGAACCCGAACCACGTCATCACATCCACATACTTCGGCACGCCTGAATTCAGCTCGCCGAACCGCTTGACAATCTCCCGCGTGTTGTTGTTCGTGTACGTGACGATCGCAATTCGGCGATCTCGGTTGACGAGTGCCTCTTTGACAAGCCGCGTTGTCTTGCCTGATCCAGCACAAGCGATGATGACCCTGTTCTCACTCGATGGCATTCGCGATGTATCCGGGCGTGACCCACGTGTGCGTAGTCGCGAACATCTTAAGAGCACAATCAGTCTTGTTCCGACGCATGTACTTCAACAACGCGGAGTCGTCCGCGTGCTTCGTTCCAAGAGCCGCGTTCAACTTTTTCCGACCGTTCGCTTTTAGAAGTTGCGGTTCGAGCGATGGGTAGCGTTCGTCTGCGTCCCAGAAAATGCCAATCGTCGAATCGGCTTCGCTCAGATAATCAGCGTACTTCTCCCAAAATGCGGCAGCATCCCCGTCGTTGTCCGCCACGACTCGCACATCCAGCTCCAGAAGACTCGCAATCTCCAGAAAACGTTTGAACGCGAGCGAGCCAACGGAGATCACATCGACTCCGTTTTCAAGCGGCATCTTCCCATGCTTGTCCCGATACGCTCTCTGCACGATCAGTTCGTCCGAGGGACCTTCGACGAGGATGCTCCGCTTCGACAGAAGCAGTCGCAGAGTGTCGTACCCCGGTAGCTTCATGAAGTAGTCCTTGGTCTCCGGTGTCAAACCGGTTAGCGACGCCGTCTTGCCGCTGTGTGAGACGAGCCGGAGGTTGTCGATCCCCAACTTGTTCAAGACGAACGCGCTGTGCGTGGTGAGAATCACCTGCCGATCTGCGCAATCGTTGCAGATGTCATTCATGAGCATGTTCAAGTTCGAGTGCGACAGATGATTTTCAGGCTCTTCGATAAGCAGGATCCGTGACTGTTCCGCCCCAGCAATCGCCAGCCGCATCTGTACGCGGCATTGTTCGCCTTTCCCTGCACAGTCAAACGGCAAGTCGTCCAGGTGAGGAGTGACGGCGCTGTCCCACGAGGATCTGGATGACATGTCCATCTGGACTGTCAGCTTCTTCTTCGTTGCGGGGTTGCCCTGTTGCTCCAGATGCTCATTGACTTTCAAGACATTCGGTTCCTGCGCGAACCCATGACGAAGCTTCTTGTACGCAAGCGAAAGTTGGTGTCGCTGATCTGTGGAGAGAACCTCGTTTACTTTTTGCGACAAGTATTGGTTCGGGCCGCGATGTACCCGCGCAAGGCTGGTGTCGATCGTTGCAGTCCTGAATGGCAAATTCCTGAGCGTCACTCCGTTCCCGCTGAACGATCTCCATGTCACTCGGTAGTACTCAACAGGTAACACGATCGGATTCGAGTTGTCAGCAGCATACTCGCTGAGCGACTCGACGTAGTCGTCATCGACCTCGATCATCAGTACGAGTCCAGGGCAGAATCGCCGACATCGTCGCGAAAGTACGCCTCGATTAGGATTCGCGGTGGGTGCGTGTGCTCATTACGCCGGCGTTTGTCGAAGTACTCGGCCACTGTTGCCGCATTGAAGAGATATGGGTCGAGCGCGTAATCGATTGTGCGACCGTCGTACTGGCGGGTGAGGACAAGGGTGATCGCCTCAAGAACTGACGTCTTCCCCGTCTCGTTATCGCCAACAATGACGTTGAGCATTTCATTCAACTGAAATGTGAAGTCGTTGAGTCGTTTGAAGCCATCGATGTAAACGCGGTTAAGGTGCATGGAACGTGCATGGAACCGATTCTGCTGGGATGAAGTACTAACGAGCTAGGGCCTCGCTGGCCGGGATCCGGAGCGTTTTGCAGTGGCCCGGTGCTTGTTGATACTGACCCATCGCGATTCCAATTCGCGTCAACGGTCGATGACAAAAAAGGTAACAGGAACCGAAATCGCCGTCCAGTTGCTGTACGCTACCTTGCGTTTGCATCGGAGATGCGGCTTGTCAGTCAGATGGACGGTGGAGTAGAGCAAATCGACCAACCGTCGACCGCCGCCAAGTACGCTGGTTTCGTTGAGTGCGTCGTTGCTGTCGGTCAGGCCGCGATGTCAAACTTTCAACTTTCGAAGACCGCGCAATCACCGACGCTTCACCCGACGAAGGCGACGATCATTATCGCCGATGTCGAAGAATTTTACATCTTGGACCGTCCAATCGAGCACAGATTGCCAAGCTCGACTGGCGCTAGTCCAGCACCTTCGCGCCGCTGATCAGTTTGATGAACTCGGCATTGCTCTTGAAGCGGCCGAGTTGCTTGGTCAGTTGCTCCATCGCGTCGACGTGGTGCATCGACGTGAGCGTGCGGCGGAGCATGGTGACGGCGTGCAGCGTCTCGGGATCGTGCAGCAACTCTTCGCGGCGCGTGCCGGATTGCGAAATGTCGATCGCCGGCCAGACGCGGCGGTCGGCCAGCTTGTGGTCCAGCACCAACTCCATGTTGCCGGTGCCTTTGAATTCTTGGAAGATCAGTTCGTCCATGCGGCTGCCGGTGTCGATCAGTGCGGTGCCGACGATCGTCAGCGAGCCGCCCTCTTCGAACGCGCGAGCCGTGGCGAACAACTTCTTGGGCACGTCCATTGCCTTGATGTCCACGCCGCCCGACATCGTGCGGCCGGTGTTGCCGACCCACTTGTTGAAGGCGCGGGCCAGGCGCGTGATCGAGTCCATCAGCAAGAACACGTCCTTGCCCATTTCGGTCAACCGCCGACAGCGCTCGACCATCAATTGCGACAGACGCACGTGACTTTCGACGTCTTGATCCAAACTGCTGGCGACGACTTCACCGTTGACGTTACGCTTCATATCGGTCACTTCTTCCGGCCGTTCGTCGATCAGCAGCACCATCAATTTCACGCCGGGGTAATTCGTCGCGATACCCTGGCTGATGTGCTGCAGCATGATCGTCTTGCCGGTGCGCGGTGGAGCCACGATCAGCGCACGCTGCCCGCGGCCCAGCGGCGTAAGTAAATCCATGACGCGCGTGGTGAGCGGTTGTGGGCCGACTTCCAGCCGATACCATTGCTCGGGGTTGATCGGCGTCAGCGAGTCGAACGTTTTGACGTTGATGTAATCGTCCGGCGGCATGCCGTCCACGTCGGTGATTTCCCGCAGCCGCGGACCTTGCTGTTTGCGGGCGTGTTGCACCATGCCGTGAATCATCACGCCTTGCCGCAGCCCGTACTTCTCGATCATCGTGCCGGGCACGAAGGGATCGGTGCGTTCGCGCGAATAATTATTGTCGGGACTGCGCAGAAAGCCGTAACCGTTGGGGTGCATTTCCAAGAGACCGAAGCCGGGCTCGAGCGGCGCGTCGCCATTTTCCAACGGTTCGACATCGGGACCGGGCTGTGAACGCGGGCCCAATTCGGACTGCGGCCGGCGCCTCCGCCCGCCACCAGACCTGCGGCCTCCCGAGTTACCATTGGAACCACCGCCGTAGCGGCCACCAGAGCGGCCACTGCCGCCGGGCCTTGAACGAAACTTCTTTTTCCCCATAGGTCACCTAGAACTGGTGTGAGATCAAGCACCGGACATCGCCGGCGCGCGGTAACAAACACAAAGATTATGTAGAAGCGAACCTCGACCCCACTGAGCAACTCATGCCGGGGACCGCAGTCCAAACCAGAATTTAAATCCCAAAGGGGTGAATGCTGTCACGTTACGCAAGCTGCAAACGCGAAGCATCCGCTCACTCGTGGAAGCACTTCCGCCGCAAGATAACGCTCGCTATGCGATGCGACGATCCAAGGCATCTTGGACACTGTGACCCTTTCGACTTCTCTGCCTTCGGACAGCCGCGTAACCGGGCCAATCCTTCCACAACGAGGCGAACCTATTTCGCTAGGCCAAAATTTAAAGTGGCGTCCAACCGTGTGAATGAAGCTCGAGAAGCGCCTCGAATCCCCCAATAACTTAGTCTACTTCCTCTCAGACTCTTTTCACCAGGGGGCGAGAAAACCCAACATCAGCGGTCTGGGTCGATAGCGCCTACATGCCAGACAGAAGTTTTACTACGGCAATCTTACTCATGTCTTCGTCTGTGTCAAGCTATCAGTGCACCGGTTGTCGGCAAATCGGCAACTTTTTTCCAGAAATTTCGCTCCACCAGCCGCCGCCGACTCTGCTGGCTGCCCCGCAACTTTCGCCTAATCGTCATTTTTTCTGCGATTGATACGACCGGTTGGCCGATAACGGAGCAATAGCCGAAATCGATCCTTCCATTCAGTATAGGCAGATATCTCCATGCGCGCGATGAAACGTTTTCTCCTGGCAGTTTCCCTGCTGGCAGCGTTCGCAGCCGGCACAGTCTCGGCCCAAGACCTTGTTCCATGGGCTCACGATGTGCGGCAAGCTCTGGACATCGCGGCCGCGCAGAATCGACTGGTGCTGATTCACTTCTGGTCCGACGACTGCCCGCCGTGCCGCGCCGTGGAACAACGAGTTTTCACACGTCACGAAGTGGCTCAGGCGATGGCCGCCAATTATGTTCCGGTGAAGGTGAACGCCAAGGCATCGCCCGACGTCGCTCGTCAATACCGCGTCGACCGCTGGCCCACCGACGTAATCGTTAACGCGCAAGGTGAAGAACTATACCGCCGAGTGAGTTCGCAGGATCCCGTCGAATTCGCGGCACTGATCGATCAAGTGGCAGCGAAAGCCTTGCCGGCCGCAAGCCAGCCGTGGGAACACGTCGCCCGCGGGCCACAGCAAGGACCTTCGCCCTATCAACCGGTACAGTACCAGGGTCCGGCCTCGCCCTACCAGCCGCCGCAACATAGCCGCGAAAGCTCGTCGTATCAGGCTAGTCCTTACGACACGGGCCGTTCGCCGTATGTGCCTCAGCAACAACCAACGAGTTCATTCGGCGGTAACGGCCAAAGTTACGGTCCGACCTATACCGCAAACAGCGGCGCCGGCGGACAGTACGGCGGACAAAACTACGATCACAACTATGGGCAAGCGCAAGGACAGAGCTACGGACAGCCGAGCCCTCAAGGTCAGGTTCCCAGCGGCCAACAAGGGTACGGACAAAGTTACGGGCAGAACAGCGCTCAAAGTCAAAGTCCGTACGGTGCGGCACCGAATAATAATAGCCCGCCGCCGCGCACTCCAGAGATGGTCTTGAATCGCGCCTACAACAGTGGCGCGGCGGCACCCGATCGCCAGAGCTGGCAAAACGACACGCAGCCTCAGCCCTCTGACTCGCGCTCGCAGCAGCCGCATGCTGGCTATCAACAACCGGCCGGCGGCGGCTACGAAGATCGCGGCAGCTACGGGGCGCAACCATACGGCCATCCGAATCCGCAGCCGGCACCGTCGCACAACACGCAGCGCGATGCTCAATTCGCACCAACTCCCGTGAACAATCCCTATCACAACCAACCAGCTTGGTCCGACGACAACCGCTCGCAGCAATCCATTCAACCGCCGCGGCAGCAGACACCGCAGATTCCAGCGGGTAATCCGCCGCTGGCCATGGACGGCTATTGCCCGGTGACGCTGGTTCAGAATCAGAAATGGATTCAGGCCGACGCTCAATGGGGCGCAATCCACCGCGGACGCACGTACCTGTTCGCCGGGCAAGCCGAACAGCAACGCTTCTTGGCCAACCCGGATGCCTTCAGTCCCGTCGTTTCCGGCTTCGATCCGGTGAAGCTAAAGGACCAAGGGCAATGGATCGACGGCAAGCGTCAGCACGGCGTGTTCTACCAAAACCGCATCTATCTGTTCGCCGACGAACCGGCTCTGCAGCGCTTCTGGCAGTCGCCCGACTTTTACGCCGCCGCCGCGCAACAAGCCATGCAACAAAACGCAGTACCCAACGTGCAGCGGTAAATCGCTATTCGCATCCTTGTAGCCGAAGTCGCCAAGACTTCGGGCTTGTAGCCGAAGTCGCCAAGACTTCGGGCTTGTAGCCGAAGTCGCCAAGACTTCGGACTTGTAGCCGAAGTCGCCAAGACTTCGGGCAGTTGATGCGAATTGAGCAAACGGGGTCGGGAGTCTTTATCCTGTCGGCGGGAGATTACGGGAGTAGTTGACAGCCGCGTCCCCGCCGACATGATAAAGACTCCCGGTGGTGATACCGTTTGGGCTCAGACGTACAGAATTCAATTTTGCCGGTACATGGTTGCTGTTTTCAGCTCACGTTTTCGCCGGCAAAATTGAATTCTGTACGCCTGAGCCCGGCCGCGATTATAAAGACTTCGGGCAGTTGATGCGACCTATCCAAAGTCTTGGCGACTTCGGCTACTTGGTCACAGCAATGCCGCGTTAAGATTTGTTTAGACCGAATCCCATCGCGATCGCGCCGCCAAGCGCGATCAGCGCGATTCCAACCACCGCGAAAAGAACTCGCATGCCACGCCGGCCAAGCCGTGTTTCCAGCCAGCGCGCTTTGGGGAGCTGAAAGTACCAGTCCCAATTGAACACTGCGATGGCGACGAGAGAACCGCCCAGTGCAATGCCTACCACGCCCACCACGACATCTTCAAAAATCACGATGCAGGCTGCTCCCAATTCTTTGCGCGGCTAACGGCGCGCTGCCAGCCGCGGTACAGGCCATCTCGCTGATCCTGCGGCATCGCGGGGACAAACTCGCGGTCCAGCGCCCAGTTGCGAGCGACGTCGCTCGTGTCTTTCCAATAGCCGACCGCCAGTCCCGCCAGATATGCCGCGCCCAGCGCCGTCGTTTCCGACACCACCGGCCGCCGCACGTCAACGCCCAACACGTCGGCTTGAAACTGCATCAACGCGTTGTTTACGGACGCACCGCCGTCGACCTTCAACACGCGCAAATCGACGCCCGCATCCTTTTGCATGGCTTCCAAAAGGTCGCGAGTCTGATACGCCATCGACTCGACCGCCGCGCGAGCCAAGTGGCCGGCGTTTGTGCCGCGCGTGATCCCAAAAATCGCGCCGCGAGCGTACGGGTCCCAATGCGGTGCCCCCAATCCCACAAACGCCGGCACGATATAAACGCCATCCGCGTCCGGCACCGTCGCGGCCAGACGTTCGATTTCTTCCGACTTCTCAATCAAGCCGAGCCCATCGCGCAGCCACTGCACGACAGCGCCGGCGACGAACACCGAACCCTCCAAGCAATACACGACCTTGCCATTCAATCCCCAACCAATCGTCGTGAGCAAATTGTTTTGCGAGGCGATCGGCTGCTCGCCGGTGTTCAGCAGCAGAAAGCAGCCAGTGCCGTACGTGTTCTTCGCGCTGCCTTCTTCAAAACAAGCTTGCCCGAATGTCGCGGCTTGCTGATCGCCGGCGCACCCGGCGATGGGGATCGTGGCGCCGAAGTGCTGCTCGTCCGTCTCACCGAACACGTGACTGGATGGCAGCACCTCCGGCAACATCGCTCGTGGAATGCCCAGGATGCCGAGCAACTCGTCGTCCCAACCGAGTGTGTGAATATTGAAGATCAGCGTGCGGCTGGCGTTGCTGTAATCGGTCACGTGTTTCCGCCCGCCGGTCAGCCGCCAGATGAGAAACGAATCGACGGTGCCGAACAGCACCTCGCCTCGCTCGGCGCGCTGTCGCAGCGACTCGTCGCGGTCGAGCATGTGCTTGATCTTGGTGCCAGAGAAATACGCATCGACAACCAGCCCGGTCTTTTCTCGAAACTTGGATTCCAATCCCTCCACCTTCAAGCGATCGCAGATCCCGGCGCTGATGCGGCTCTGCCAAACGATCGCGTTGCCGATCGGCCGCCCCGTTGCTTTGTCCCACAGGATCGTCGTCTCGCGTTGGTTCGTCACGCCGATCGCCGCGATGTCGCCGGCCGCCAGCGATGCCTTGGTCAACGCCTCCTTCGCGACCGACAGTTGCGAAGTCCAAATCGCCTCTGGGTCGTGTTCCACATGGCCGGGCGAGGGCAAAATCTGCTCGAATTCCTGCTGAGCCCACGACACCACGCGGCCGTCGTGCCCGAACACCATCGCACGGCTCGACGTGGTTCCCTGATCCAATGCCAAAACATACTTCCCCATACGCCTACCCGTACCTATCCGCCCACGATGACTTTGGCGAAATCACGCCAGTTGTTTTCCGTAATGTGTTTTCAAGCGCTCGATACAAGATCGAACTTCGTCGTCGATGTCGGACTCACGAAGCAAACCTTCCTCGGCCATAAGACCCGCCAGTTGCCGCAGACAGCGCTCGCTGAGCTTCGGATCATAAAGCAACATCAGCCGCCGCTCAACTAGGTCGCTCAGCCGCGTCACCCATTGATTGCGAATTACATGACGCGCCCTTGCGCATGAGAGAGACGTGTCCGCGAGAGCGTCACCGTCCCGTGTATCCAACTCGCCGCCGGGAATCACGCGGTCGCGCGAGTTGGCAGTTGGCTGTGTGCCGAGCCGGCGCAGCACTGCGGCCACGGTGACTTCGGCCAGCGAGCGGCACGTCGTCAGCTTGCCGCCGATGATGGAGAACAGCGGGACGGCGCTCTCTGAATTCTCTTCAACCCAATGCCGCCGAGTGACCACCGCCGGATTCGCCGGCCCGACATACGGCAAGGGCCGCACGCCGCTGTAATGCAGGTCGATGTCGTTGCGTGCAAGTGTCAAGTCGGGAAACACACGATTCGCGGCGGCCAGCAGATAAGCCAATTCGTCTTCCGTGGCCACGGCCGTTTCGGGGCTCTCTTGGTACGGCAAGTCAGTCGTGCCCACCAGCGTTGAATTCTCCAGCGGCAACACAAACACCGGCCGGCGATCCGACGCTTCGGCATAGATTCCGCGGCCTGCCAGCGCATCGCGCAGTCCCGCATGGCTGGTCACAAAGTGACTCCCCTTCGTCCCGCCCATCAACTGCCGCGATGGGACGTTCAGCTTCGCCAGCGTGCGATCCACCCACGCACCCGTGGCGTTGATAATTGCGGCCGGTTCAAACGTCATCACCGGCGAATCCCCGGCCTTTCGTTCGCCACGTAGGCGAGTCTCTCCGAGACTCGCAGTTTCCGGTCTCGGAGAGACCGGACTACGTGACTCTCGGCGAATCTCGACAGTTCGATCGCGCAATGTCGCTCGGTAATAGGTATAGACGTCAAACGCAACGCCGTGCTCCGTGGCTAACTGCCGAGCGTCTTCCAGCAGCGCGATCACAAACCGCTCGGGATACAGAATCTGGGCGTCGTAGTAGGAGCAGAGCCAGCGATACTTCGTGCGGTCGACAGGCGGCACGTCACTGTCGGTCACTGCGTGCGTGGACCGCTTCGGCAACTGTGAGTCCTTTGCATACGTGTCGTACATCCACAACCCGGCGCGCACAAGCCACAAGCCGCGCGTGCCTGTTTCGCCCGTTTCGCCCCAGCCGAAAAACTTCAGTGCCGATCGACGCAGCCCGCCTAATCGCTGCTGAACTGGAATGAACAGTTGCAGCGGACGAACGAACTGCGGTGCCAGCCGCAACAACCGCGACCGCTCGGCCAACGACTCGCGCACCAACGCGAATTCTCCGTATTCCAAATATCGCAGCCCGCCGTGAATCAGCCGCGACGAGTAGGCCGTCGCGCCGCTAGCCAAATCCGCCGAATCGACCAAACAAACCGGCACGCGATTCAGCACCAACTCGCGCGCCACCGCCGCCCCGTTGATGCCGCCGCCGAGAATCAGGATCGGTTTGTCGATGATCGCCATGTTCTTTCCAAGTGCCATGACCACAACCAAGTCGTTTAACCCGTAGCCGAAGGCGAGGGCGGCGATAGCGAGGGCGGCGAGCCAGTCTCGTCCTCGCCTTCGGCTACGGGTTAAACGACGTTGGCGCGAATTGACATCAAACGATTGTAGCGTTGCCCGGTATCTAAGAACGCCGGCCCGCCCGCTATTTCTTACGTGACCGCTGTGCCCCGCACGCTTGCCGGGCTCAACTTTCGCGCCGCCGCACGAAACTCTTGCGAAACGTCTTATGGGCTCATATTGTTGAGATTAGGCCAATCTTTTCACAAGGAACCAAGCAGTGCTGGAGTTTGTCGCCATTGGTCCCGAGCCCGGGCAGCGCTGGCGGTGCCGCATTCCCGCGGGTCAGGTGATTCGACTCGGCCGAGCCCCGGCGCACGGCTGGTCG
>JBGTKH010000203.1:0-11788 GCA_041744735.1 Pirellulaceae bacterium
TTCTGCCAGCGGCCATTCGCGGAAACCCATGTCGACGAATCGCTCGGTTCGAATCCAATCTGCTGCAAAATTGCTTCGATGATGTCATCCGGCAGCGTGTCAGGACGACTTGGGGCAGGCTGCAGCACGGCAGCGAGCGAAGTTCCATTCCGCTTCTGAGCGGACGGAACAAGCGCAAACAAGACATCTTCAAAATCCGACGTGAGCACAGAACCATCCGGCGTGACCCACGCATTCAAGAAGCCGGCCGATGCAAGTGCGACTTCGATGTTTGCTCGTGTTTGAGTCGGGCACGACTCCTGAAAGTCGACCAGCGACCAGAACGGCGCACCTGCCAGGTTTTCTCGAGCCGAACCGTCTATCAACGGAGGTAATTCGGGAGGTTCGTGAAATCCGTGCTCCAGCTTTTCAACCATTTCGGCGACGGCCGTACGCTCAACGATAAGTCCGTCCGCCCTTTGTTGAAGGGTGACGCGCTGTTCGCTCAACGACTCCTGAGCGCGTAGTTTCGCGCCGGCGGCCACCTCCGCGACCGGATTAGTTCCGTCCGGCTGCTGACTCCAGTCATCAACGGCAGCGGCGAGTTCATCCGCGCAAGGCATCGTCAGTTGGTCAGAGTCTCGACGCCACATTTCATAGCTTTCGAGGTACGCGTCGACTTCGACCTTTCGTCGTTCTTCGCACGAACGTTCGTTTTCGATGACCTGCTCCACGGCACTTTGCGCGGCGTCCCGCGCCGTTTTGGCACGGCGAAGTTCGTCTTCCGCGGCGGCAAGTTCGTTGTTTCGATTTTGCAGTTGGACACATCCGCGCAACCGATCGGTGATGGACTGATCGACAGTTTTGCGAATGGATTCCGTGTTCGCTGAAGTTCGTGTCTCATCCTCGGACAGGTCGAGCTTCAACGGCGCGAATGCCGCATCGTACTGTTTGCCCAACTCGCTCGAACCAGCCAACACTCGCGCACGTTTAGACATCTCGTTGGTCTCATTCAGCGTAACCTGGGCTTCGTCAAAAGCTGTCTGTCGCGACCGGCGCCGCTCGTCGAGACGTGCATTCGCGGTATCTGCCGCATCACTCGCGTCATCGAGGTCTCTTGCAGCTTGGCGTTCCTGCTCCGCTGCCTGTTTGATCTCGTCGGCGCTGCGCATTTTTGGGTCGCTACGGAGAGCTTCAATGCGGCTGTTGATTTCCTCGCCTTCGATTTCCAATGCCCGCACGGTTTCAGCCGCAGTAGCCAACTGCGTTTGGGCCACGGCATTGTCACGCTCGGCTTTGCGCAACTCTTTGCTCGCGTACTCGTAGCGGTTGTGCGACGACCGAACTTCGTCCGCGCGCCGTCGCGACGCAATGCGGGCATACCGTTTGTAAGTTTTCAGAAAGCTATCCACGCCATCGCGGGCCGACTGAAACCGGTTCAATTCCATGCGATCCGATTCCAGGCCACGCAACGACTCGGCGACGTCAGTGATCATTTGTGGCGACGGAGGCGGGAGGGCTTCAGCTAACACGCGAGCCAGCATTTTCTCGTCGAGATTGCGTGAAAGCTGAGGCTTGCGAAGCTGGATTAACAGATCGACCATCGCTTCGTAGCGTTGCTTGCCCAGCCCAAACAGTGCTTCGTCAACTGCTCGCCGGTACTCTGTCGCAGTCTCATAGAAGCCTGTTTCGCCAATCGCTTCTTTCAACGCGGACTTGCTGAGCGGATGCCCAGCCGCGGACTGAAGAAACAGGTCTTTTCCAACTCGCTGTTCGGTAATGAAGAACCACGGCTCACGCATGCCGCTATTCTTCGTCGCGCTCAGCCCACAGCCAAGCGTTATGAAACGCTGCGCCGGTGGCTTTCCGTTATTACCGACGGGCTCGCACTTGCCAAACTCGATCCACGTATATCCCAGACGTTCGTTGTGTCGCCCCATCAGCAGATTCCATTCCATACGTTTGGACGGATCAGCGTCCGGTTCGACGCGATTGGTTGCCAAGCGTCCGTCAAACAGAAACGGAAGCTGCAGTGCCATCACGCGGCTCTTGCCCGTTCCATTGTTACCCCGCAAAATCAAACGGCCGTCCTCGTACCGAAACTCTTCGTAGTCGTAGAGATAGAGGTTTAGCAATCCACCACGAATCGGCTGCCACCGCTTACGTGTCGCGCCGGGCAAAACCGGTTCGTGAAAGTCGCTTGTTTCGGGCAACAACGGCATCAGTGTTCGGCACTCCACAATTCGCCCTGCTTTTGATCGCCAGCAAGCTGAGCATCCCCTAATCCGTAACGCGCGACCGCGGGACGTGGAACGACCTCGTCGCCGTCACGCTTAAGCAAACGCAATCCTTCGAGCCTCGAAGTTGCGTCGGCGATCAGCCATCGTTCCGCTCCGGGCTCCCGAACCGACTTCTTCCAGTGACTTGCATGTTCATCAATCAGCTTGCTGGCGTACTCGTGCAATTCCGCAAGACGAATGCGGGGATCGCCGCCCGCACGAATTCGCGGTGCAAGAAACTCCGCGACAAGCAGCGTGAAATGTCCTTCTGTTCCATCTTTGGGCATTTCGAGATCGGTTGCGTCACCGCGGTCATCGAGCATCGCAATACCTTCAGCCCGTACTTCCGCAATCAATCCCGTTGCCTCTTCGATGCGGCGCAGCAGGCGACCGCGCTGTTTCGTGAGATAGTCAGCCTCGTTTGGATCGAGATCGTCGAAGTACAGCACGGGATCGTC
Source organism: Pirellulaceae bacterium (assembly GCA_041744735.1). Taxonomy (GTDB): domain Bacteria; phylum Planctomycetota; class Planctomycetia; order Pirellulales; family Pirellulaceae; genus JBGTKH01. The sequence goes on from JBGTKH010000203.1 coordinate 2,717, forward strand.
CAGCAGCCGGCGCGTCAAGCGATGCCGCAGTTCCCGGTTGCGGGCATCATCGGTGTCCGGCCGATGTTTCTCGATCAGTAATTCCATCCGCGAAGCAAGCGGAAGATTCGCGTCGATCGATGACGGTCCGCGACGCACGTTCAACATCATGGCGAGAATGGGTCGATGGACGTTGTAGAGAACATCGCCCTCGTTTCGCAAGTATTCCTGCTCGTCGCCGTCCAATCGTTCAAGGACACGTAGATCGAGTAAAAACCGGATCACTCCAACCAAGTCGCTTCGCTGGTCACGGCTCGAAAGATCGAAGACAATCCCATTATCTGCAATCGCCCTATCCGCGGACGCCAAGGCAATGATCTCCTTGGCGAGATTGCCGAGCGTCGTTTGTCGATCGCCGCGCTCGAGAGTCGCCAGGGCTAGGCAAAGAATGACATACTTCCGGCGGTTGAAGACAATTTGCGACTTAGGTTCCCGCGCCGCACGGGTCGCATCGGCAACGTCCGGCGGAGATTTTTGCAACCGCGCAAACTCGCTGTCCAAATGGAGCCGCCATCCGCAGTTTTCTGCCATCCATTCACGCAACCAATCGGCGTGACGCCGAACCAGCGCAAAGCGATCGGCGGATGGCCCCCGCGCACTCAGCATCGGCTGGGCCAAAAGCGCACGAAACGCAGTTTGCCGCTCGGATGCCATGAGCGCATCGAGACGTTCATCAACGGTCTGAACTGAACCTCCGCGAATTGGCTGAACCAAGTCAATCATTGAGCACGTACGCCTCCTCATCCATGTTGTGGCTCACTCCGCGATCCAGCGCCTCGATTGGCGAGGAATCGGCGAACTGCATCAGGTCCGTGATCTTGACGTAGTGATCGCGGCCAGTGAAATCACCGTCAGATGTTTCGATTGTCGCAAGCACGTCCTCGGCAGTCGGTTTCAATCGAATTTGCAACGAGCCATCGCCGGATGTCGTGACAACTTGTGAACCGGGTTGGCGTTGTTTGCTCAGCGCCGTGCCCAACAGATCCAAAAACAAATTAAACTCATTCCGATCCAATCGGGCCAGCTCGGACAGCCGGGTCTCGCGACCCGTCGCCAACCGTTGTCGGGCTTTTTCAATCTGCACCGCCTCTTCCACTGCCAACGCAGCAAGCCGGCGTTTGTCTTCACTGCGGTCGATCACATTCGCCGGACGGCCTCGTCGATGCTGTTGGCCTGTCCTTCGTAAGCGTGGAGAAATGAGGATTGGCTCCGCCTCAAGCCAACTTGTCGCCGGAGCGACCGGCTGTTGGTCCCACACGGCGAGCGTATCATCATCGACCCTCAAATGCCGGGCAGAATTCAGCGAAAACGCCGCCCGCCACAGCCGATGAGCGTCTTCATCGCTATCAGCTTGAGCGAACCAGCGGGCAAGTAGTTTCAAATCGGTGGGGCGATCGCTACTGGCCACGCGGCGGTCGTGGATTCCTGAAATCGCAATCAGCAGCGACGGAATTGCCGATCGTGCGCAACTGCGAAGTGTTTCGGCTTGCGACGGCGTGTTCCCGCCGCCGATAAACCATTTCTTGAGTCCTCCCCAGCACAACGACCATTCGCGTGCCGCGACATCGACGGCATCTTGACTAGCATCCATCGAATCGAAAACTTCGTGCTGTGCCGCAGCATCGAGGATCGGCCCAATCCCCGCCTGTTCAATCTGCTGAATGACAGCGGAAATCTCGCCGGTTGCAATGACAAGTTCACCAATGAATCGCTCCAGATACTCAATCAGGCGTTCCTTGTAGGCAATGAAGACCTGCAATTCATATCCGTGCAGGTCGATGGCCCGCTGGATGCTGCCAATGAACACTTGGGCTTTTGTCGTCAACTGGTCGAAATAACTCTTCAGCGTAGCAAGCGTGAGATGAACTTTCGTGCTATCGGGTTTTGGCTCCCGCGCGTAGTTCAGCACGACATTCAGTTGATCGCGAATGACGCTCAGCGCCGCCGTTTGCAATTCGCCGGGGCGAAGGATATTTGCCTCGTACGCCTGTACGGCACGCTCGGCGGCTTCGCCTTCCCGAGTCAACTGATATAGAAAACGCGGTCGATAGAATTCTTCGACCGTCCGTACGTCGCTGGTATCTTGGGTGCGCCGCAAGTTTCCCCATTCGCAGAGCTGCCCTAACGCGGCCTCAACGTCGCCATCCAGCTCCGAGGACAAGCCTTCGCAACTTTCCAAGAAGTCAACAATTTCCGCGGGACGCAAGTGAATCTCGAAGTGCCTCTTGGCATCAACAAAGATCGACATTACCGCGCGATACAACGGTGATTTCTCTGCATTCAAATAGGAAAACGGCCTAAGTCGTTCGAGTTGCATGAATGGGAATTAGTGGAAAAGTACGTACGAGGCTCCCAGGAGACGTGTTTAGAGTTTACCAATTCCGCCTTTTGACGTCATGTGGGCACTGCTTCCAGCCATGAGGATCGTCGGCGCTGCGGGCTCGGACTCGAAGAACTTCGCGACGCGGTCTGTAATGTCAACATCGACGCGTTGATCTTCGGCGAGTATCCGGGAGACGGCTCGCCCAAGTCCGTGGCTCGTCGAACGACATCCCCAAGCAGCACTCGTCCTGTTGCAGGACCGCGACCACGACGGTAGGCATTTCATTTTCCATTGCATCACCTAAACGAGTCAATCTTCGTCCGCGTCGTATTGTGTCTGCTGGCCGAGGGCGTCAGCGATTTGATGCATGAAGAAGGCCATCTCTTCCTGGTTTTGTTTCGCTTGCTCCAGCCATTGCTCCTCGGTCAACTCGAAGGCCCGCTCCCCCAGCCGCTCGACCGCCAGCCGCGTGCATTGAATCACGACGCGTCCGTTGCGGCGGCTGTACCATTCCAAATATAAGGCTTTGCGGAGCGAGGTTGGCGGCCGTTTGCCTACACGGCACAGCCGCAGGAATTCCTCGGTGGTACCTTCGTAATGCTGAAGCATTTGATCGGCCGTGACGTCGCCGATCGTGCCCGACTGGTCCGTGGCGATGCCCGTATAGTCAATCGGTTCGACGCGGTCGGGACTCGGTTCGGTCCGCACGATGCGAAACTTCCAGCCGGCCAGGTCCGGATGACAATTACCGGCCACCTTGAGCTTCAAAGGTTCGGCTCGCCCTTCCAGCCGAATCCAGCCAATGGTCCAACCCGGTGTCGTATTATCGAGTTCGCCTTCCAGCACCCAGTCCGACGGTCGCCATGCCATGTGATCTACCTTCGTCGAGATGTTTGGCGAGTTGCTTATTACCGTGAAGTTGTTTAACGATGCGATTGAATGCTTATCGTGGCGCTTGCACTACGGGAACAACCCGCGGAGCAGTTTGGCTTGCGAGACGCGCTCGATGCCTTCGATCAGGGCGGCGGTGCGGACGTCGAGTTTGTCGCGCTGCACGCGGCGCATGGTGCGGTAATAGGCGTCGGTGATGATCTTGTGCAGCCGGTTGTTGATCTCTTCCAGTGTCCACGTATAGTTCTGCGTGTCTTGCACCCACTCAAAATACGAGACCGTTACGCCGCCGGCGTTGCCTAGCACGTCGGGCAGAATGAAGACGCCGCGCTGGTTTAAAATCTCGTCGGCCTCCAGCGTCGTCGGCCCGTTGGCCCCTTCGGCCAGCAGCTTGCACTTGACCCGCGCGGCGTTCTTGGCCGTGATTTGATTCTGCAGAGCGCACGGGGCCAGGATGTCGCACGGCAGTTCCAGCATGTCCTCATTCGATATCTCTTCGCCCTCGGGATATCCGCGGAGCACCTTGTGTTGCTCGACGTAATCCAACAGCGTGTTGACCGACAATCCTTTCTCATTGTAGATACCGGTCGCCACGTCGCTGACGGCGATAATCCGCACGCCCAATTCTTCCAGGAAGCGGGCCGTGTTGCTGCCGACGTTGCCGAACCCTTGCACAACGGCTTTGGCGTGTTTCAGATCCAGCCCGATTTGGCCGGCGGCTTCGTGGATCAGGTACACCAATCCGCGGCCGGTGGCTTCCTTGCGGCCCAGGGAACCGCCGAGCACCACCGGCTTGCCGGTGACGACGGCGGGGACCGAGTAGCCGACCTGCTGGCTGTACGTGTCCATGATCCAGGCCATGACTTGTTCGTTGGTGCCCATGTCGGGCGCGGGGATGTCTTTGTCGGGCCCGATCATGTTGATGATTTCCATCGTGTAGCGGCGCGTGAGCCGCTGCAATTCACGCCGCGTCAGCCCCGTGGGGTCAATCCGCACGCCGCCCTTCGCACCGCCGTACGGCAAGTGCATCAGCGCGCACTTCCAGGTCATCCACATGGCCAGTGCGGAGACTTCGCCCAGATCCACGTCCTCGTGATAGCGAATGCCGCCCTTCGTCGGGCCCATCGTGAGCAGATGCTGCACGCGGTAGCCGAAGACCGTTTCGACGTGTTGGTATTCGTCGCGGCGAAACGGCAATGTGACGACCAGCGTGCGCTGCGGGAACAGCAGCCGCTCGCGAATGTTGTCGTCCAGCCCCATGATCTGCGCGGCTTTCAGGAATTGCTGCTGAGCCAGATGCAGCATCGGCGAGTCCCACTCGGCCCGTTCGGCTCGCGTGCGCTGGACCGCATAACGCACGGCGCGCGAGAGCTGCTGGCTGTTCACTTCACCTTTGACCAAATACGACTGAGCGCCTTCTTCGACCGCTTTGGCGGCCAGCGACATGTCGTCGGTCCCGGTCAGCACGACCACGGGAATCGCGCCCGCTTTTTCGTGGACGCGTAGGAACGTGTCCAAGCCTTCACTGTCGGGCAGCAGCAAATCGCACAGCACCACGTCGACGCCCCCGTTGTCTAGCCGCGCGAGCCCCGTTTCCAACCGGTTGGCGGTTTCCACATTGAACGTTGCGTCGGTCACGTGCGACAACATGCCCTGAATCAAGCGGGCATCGACGGGGCTGTCTTCGATCAGCAACACCTTATAGGGCTTCATCGCAGCGGATCCTAAGGAAGGGGGCCGAAACAAATTCCCAATGTAGCCGAACTCGTGCGAGTTCGGACCGAAGTCTCAAAACTGAAGTCTCACGACTTCAAATTCCCAATGTAGCCGAACTCGTGAGAGTTCGGACCGAAGTCTCAGGACTGAAGTCTCACGACTTCGGCTACGGAAGTCATCGCGTTCCATTTTCTATCTCAATCGTAGCCGCGCTGAGCGATGAATGCTACGCGAGTTTCATCAGTACCACATCCGTTTGATCCGCCCGAGCGCACGCTTCCCAGAAACGTTTGAATTCGGTGAAGCGGTCGGTGGACACAATGCCGCCGCGGCTCTCCATGCGTCGCTGGCAGACAAGCCGTGAACCTTCGCAAGTTACTTGCAACGAGTACCCGCACCACGGCGACTCGTGATCCTGCTGGTAGGGCAAACCATAGCCCGTGAAGCCGGCGGGGATTTGAATCTCGTGACGTTCCACCAGCCGCATCACGGGCGGCATTTGCAGCGGCTGCAAACGTTCCGCCGCGCTGACCGGGCCGGAGAACTCCATCGGCTCGGCCCATGGGATGCGAAACAGCAGCAGATCCTGAATCCGCCGCGCCCATTGCTTTAAATTGACGCGATAGCCGTAGTGCACCTCACGGCTGAGATCTTCCACGTCGCCAACCTCGACCTCGTCCACTTCGGCGCCGGGTCGCTCGTCGGCCACCGCTTGTTGAATCGTGCGGCGGCGATGATCGGCGTTGCGGTCTTGCAAGGTGATGCGATACAGCGCGGCCCGCTCGCCGCACGCGGTCACGCGGGCTTGAAACACGTAGTGGCCCGCTTCATCCAATCGTCCCTCACAGAGCCGTTCGACCTGTTGCTGCGCGGGCTCGTCGCGCGGCACGTCGACAAAATGGGCTTCCTCGGTATCCAAAATCAGTGCCTTGACTCCCTGATCGTTCTGCGGCAAGTCGCCGAACGTGTATGGCCCGCCGGCCGGGTCGAGCCAAATCTCGCGGCCGTCGACCTGTGCCATCACGATCGCGTGATCGAAGCGCCGCGACGGCAGCATCGGCGTGCGGCCGTTCATGGCCGTCAGCAGCACCGCGACCTTGGCCGGGATGTTCATCTCACCCAACAACGAGACCATCAGAGACGACTTGTCCTTGCAATCGCCGCGCAAGTCTTCGAGCATCTTGGACGCGTCGCGGATGGTGGCCACTTCCAATTCGCTCGGATGCCGGCCGTAGCGCACGTCGCGCGTGGCGTAGCGGTAGACGGAAAACAGTTTGTCGCGATCGGTGGCGGCCGTGCCAGACAGTTCCCGCGCCAGCTCTTTGATCGGCGGCGGAATTCCATTTACCGGCAAAAGTTCCTTGCGGTAATGCTTGACGACCGGCCGCCAGTTGGGCAGCGTGCTGATATCGACCCACGGTGCAAAATCGCGCGGCGGCGGCGTCCACATGTCGGCTTCGATTCCGTCCACGTCCCGCAGGTCCCAGCGATAGACGTGATAGCCGCGTTCGTGGGATTCGTCCGGGGCGAGTTGACAGTGGTGCAATTGAATGGTGGCCTCGAACGGCTTGGCCACCGCGACCGTGATCCGCCGCCGCCGGCAAGGCCACAGCCACTGCAACGAAAAATTCGCCCACAGGCCAGGCCCCGACGGATCGGGCACGAACTCGTCCTCTTGCATCTCCAATTCGACAATCACGCCGGGCCGTAGCGGCGCGTAAGTCAACTTCATGACGCGCTCGTGGGCGTTGAGCGGCGCGACAACTTTTTTCGCCTTGCGCTGACTGCCGTCGGGCATGTACGTGACCGCGCGGCGAATTGTAGGCCGCATTTTCCGCTGATCGAACAGCCGCGTTACGTCGTCCCACTCGGCCAGATTCTGATCGCCGTGCGGAGCGGTGATCACGTGCGTGAGCCACGACGCGGTGCCGTCGCGATGCAACGCGACCGCAAAATCTTCCAACAGCGCGACTTCGCCCCAATGCGCTGCCTCTGCCAAATCAGGCCGGTTGCCGAGCACTTCGTCCGTCGCAATCCGCGGCGCAAAGGCGCGCACATTCCGCGGCCACTTCAGGAGCGTTTTCAGCAGTCGCCGGCGCGGTCTGGGGGTCGACCCGTTTGCTTTGCTCATACGAAAGCCATCATACAACGTTAACTCGCCAGGAAGAACCGGTCCCCGCGCCGCTACTGGACGAGCGGGACCGAGCTTGGTCAGGCAAACACTCGCGTCGCGGTCACACTAATGAAGGTGCTGTTTCAATCCCCGATCTTGCTTCAGGAGCCCGCTGCTCGGTATCATTCGTATATCGTGATGCTGCATGCCATGGCCCGCGGCGCGGTTCGACCTTCGTTGCCGACGGAAGTTCGTGAGATATTCGCCCACGATCGCGAAATACTGAAAGAACTGGCGAAATGACAGGTCCCGAAGGAGTGCTTCCTCCATTCCTGTCGCTAATTCGCGCTACCGGGTCAGTGCCGTGCGGGCTTGCGAGACAACCGCGGTCAAGCAACCTTCTTGGAACGGACTGGTGAGGCCGGCGGATTGCGCGAGTTCTTGGAAAGGGGCTTCGCCGCCGCGTTGGCAGAGGGCGACGTAAGCGCGCATGGCTTCGTCGAAGTCCTTCGTGGCTCGCAACCAAAATTGCAACGCACAGGTCTGGGCCAGCGTGTAGTCGATGTAATAGAACGGATAGAGATAGACGTGCCGCTGTAATTGCCACAGACCGCCTTCGCCCACGTGCGGCAAGTCGCCGTAGTTGCGCCAGGGCAGATACATGCGTTCCACCTCTTGCCACATCGCGTGCCGCTGGGCCGGCGTGGCTTCAGGTGTGCCGTAGACCAGGTGCTGAAAATGATCGATAGCCACGCCGTACGGAAGGAAGTACAGCGATCCGGTCAAGTGAATCTTGCGGAACCGTTCGGCGCCGGGGCCAAAGAATTTTTCCATGTGCGGCCAGGTGAGAAACTCGAGACTCATGGAATGGATCTCGCACGATTCATAGGTGGGGAACAGGTAATCGGCCAGCGGCTGGTTGCGGCTCAGGTAGCCTTGGAAGGCGTGCCCCATCTCGTGCGTAAAGACCTCCACGTCGCCTTTCGTGCCGTTGAAGTTCGCGAAGATGAACGGCACGCCGTAGCTGGGAAAGTCGGTGCAAAAGCCGCCGCCCGCTTTGCCGTCGCGGTTCTTTAAGTCCAGCAGATGCGACCGGACCATCATGCGGAAAAAGCTGTCTAAGCCGCTGCCCATCGCGTCGAACATTTCTTGCGCCCGCTGGAGCAGCCAATCGTGATCGCCGCGCGGCGCGGGGTTGCCTTGCGGATCGTGAATCGCTTCGTCCCAGAACATCAGCGGATCGACACGGAGCGTAGCGGCTTGCCGCCGCCGCAGTTCGACATCCAGCGGCACGACGTGCGCGCGGATCGCGTCCCGATAGCGTTCGACGTCGCTTTGGCTGTAGTCGATGCGCTTCATCCGCTTGTAGCCGAGCCCGATGAAGTTCTCGAAGCCCAGTTTGCGGGCCATGCCGGTGCGCAGTTTGACCAGTTCGTCGTAAATGCGATCCAGCGCCTGGCGTTGCTCGCGAAACCAATCCCACCGCAACCGCTCGGTCGAGTAACGCACGTCACGATCCGGATGCTCGCGGAATTTTCCCAGCCCCGACAGATTGAAGGTCTCGCCTTCGTATGCAAACTTGGCCGACGCCAGCAGCTCGGTGTACTCCGCTTCCAGCTTTGCTTCCCGCACCAGGTCTTGTTCGATCGCCGGATCGAACGTCAACACATCGGCTTCCCATAGTGCGAACGCTTGCTTACCCAACCGTTGTTCGAGTTCGCCCCGGCGCGGGCTGGCCAGCAGCTTGCGTTTCATCCGTACGTCGAGATCGGTCAGCTTCGGCCGCAGTTCATCGCAGTACTCGCGCGCCCGCTTGTACTCTGCGTTGCGCGTGTCCTGTTGAAACCGCAGATTGGTCAGTGATTCCCAAGTCGCCAACCGTCGCCGCTGCGTGTCCCAACGACCGATCGCCGCGAGACACGTGTCCGTCGATGCCGCAGCGTCGAACGCAGCCGCAATCTCCTGATGCTCGGCGGCCACGTCGTCATAC